>CAZJOL010000064.1:0-12378 GCA_964547605.1 uncultured Bacteroidaceae bacterium
AGTCTTAAGTCAAGTATCCTTCGAAGTTCTCACTTCCTCTTGATCCGTAAGGATGTACGGATTGTCCCTTTTAATCCGTAAGAATGCACGGATTGTTCAGAGTTCTTGACCTTGACCTTTTTCTTGATCTTGACCTTGTTCTTCCCAGCCCCATGTCAGAGCTGAATGCTGATTGCTGAAAACTGACAGCTGCTAACGACTCACAACTGACCACTATTTCTTATCTTTGCCGGCTACTGATGAAGAAATACAAACACGTTATTTTTGATCTCGACCGCACACTCTGGGATTTCGACCGGGTGTCGCACGAGGTGCTTTCAGAGCTGTTTTCCGAATATATTCAGCCTCATACTCAGTTCTCATTTGAATATTTTCACGGGATATATGCAGTGATCAATTCAGGGCTTTGGGAACAATATCGGCATCATGAGATTGAGAAGGAATTTTTGCGGGTAAAACGATTTTCACTGGCGCTCGAAGAAATCGGCCTTGACCGGCCATGGATTGCAAATGAAATGGCAGATGAGTATGTGAAACGTACGGCTGATCACGCCTATCTGTTTCCGGGAACGATGGAACTGCTCAGTTACCTGAAAGAAAAAGGATACGTGCTTTCGGTTATGACCAACGGTTTTAAAGAAGCGCAATATCCAAAAATTGCCCGCAGCGGAATCGGGCCATATTTCGAATACCTTTTCATTTCAGAGGAGATCGGATTCAACAAACCGGATATCCGTATTTTTGAATTTGCATTGAAAAAAATGGATGCAATGCCCAATGAGGTTATTTTTGTCGGCGATGATTACGAAGTCGATATCGAAGGAGCCGCCGCAGCAGGCATGGATCAGGTCTTCTTTAATCCGCATACTGAGCCATCTGATAACGGCAAACCATCAACCTACCGCATTTCGGAGCTGGCTGAACTGATGAAAATTTTATAGCAGCTGTGCGATGTAGCACTGTGCGAAGTTTCCAACTTCGCACTACTGCTTTAAAAACCGCACAGTTTCAAAAACATTGTCTCCACTGAGCTGCAGCAGATATATACCGGCGGGGAGCTGCGATACATTCAGCGCGGTGAAGCCATTTGCAAAACAGGTCTGCATGAGCGTTCTGCCGGAAAGATCCATCAGTGTCAACGTGCCATGATTGGCGTCGTTGAATCCGTTCACCTGCAACATGTCCGCTGCCGGATTGGGATAAACACTCAGTTTTGGGGCATTTGAATTTTCTATATCCAGCGTGGTGTGCTGAAATCTTTTGAAGAAATTCCAGATTTCGATGGTGTATGAAATATCGTTTGTGCCTGGTACAAGCCAGGTGTGGTCGGCTCCGTTGACTTTATAGAACCACACTTCAGAGTTTAAATCTCCGTTTAAATACTGATAAAGATCCACGGTCATACTGTCTGCTTCAATGTCGGGAAGAGCGGTGTGAACAGCGGGTGTGTCGCAGTTGTTAAAGTCTGCCCAGAAACTCACCAGCTCTTCGGCATCGTTGCCATACGCATTGCCTGTATATGCCACTGTTCCATCGGCGGTGCCGTGAAAATGTGCAACAGGTGTTGCCCTGATAGGGCTGCAGGTGCATGAAGTTCCGATGGTCCCGGCAACTGAAGCAATGGCGCAGATGCGTGTTCCAAGCTGGCAGGCCAGACGGTTGCACATGAATCCGCCCATGGAGAAACCGGTTGCGTAAACGCGCGTCAGATCTATGTTGTAGAGTGCCGCTGTGGAATCGATCAATGCACTGATGAATCCGATATCATCCACCGTTGGATTCAGTGTAATGCCCATGTAGCTGGCGCCGCTGTTCCATGCTGTGCCGTACGCGCTGCTCATGGCCTGCGGATATAGTGTGATGAACTGTGCAGAGTCTGATAACAGATGCATGCCTATGCCGCTGAAGTTTGTCATGTTGTCGCCCAGCCCGTGAAGGCAGATTACCAGCGGAACCGGATTGGCACCGGTATATGAGCCGGCCACGTATTCCTTGTACTGGCGCGTCACACCGCCCACCTGAATGGTTTTGGTTGTCTGTGCAACCACGGATAATGAAATGACAGAAAATGCAATGGCTAATAATCTGGTTTTCATAGGCATTTTTTTTCAAAGATAAATATTTTTGCTGCAAATGTGCAAAGGATGTGGTTGTTTTGAAATTTGCATTTCGTATTTTATCAAATAAGGTGCTTCGCATCTTTTTTATACCCGGGACTTCACGTGAAACGTGACATGTCGCCCCGGGCTAATATATGCAGCGCCGTCACGTAAAACAGCTTGTCACAGCTTGCCGGGTTTCACGCGGTTTCACGTGATGACAAGTTGGCGCTATTTGTTCTGACAGCTGAAGCTGTCAGCTATGATGAAACACATCAACCTCTCAACCTCTCAACACATCAACCTCTAAACCTTGACTTCAACCTCAACCCTGACCTTAATCATCCATGGCGCGGATATGCTATCCGTGACATGGCCCTTCTCAACCTGACAGCTGAAGCTGTCAGCTATGATAAAATTCTTGACCTTGACCTGGGCGCGCGTCTCCGGACGCGTGACCATTGCCTCAAGCTCCGCTTGCTCTGCTTTTATGCATTCCTATGGCGTGGTGGATGGCGTCTTCGCCGAAGCGGCGGCGGATTTTATCGAGCGACTGATAGAGTCGTGTGAGTTCCGGCGTTTCGTCAAACAGGTCCAGCTGCGGGTTTCCGCCGATGAGTTCACTGAAGCGAATTCCGATAAGCCGCACCCTGAGCCGCCTGGAGAACAGTTTGCCGAAAATGTCTTTCACGTTCTGCACCAGCACATGATCGAAAGCCGTGTAGGGGATTCGTTTCTGCATGGTATGCGTTTCGAAATCGGCATAGCGGATTTTCACGGTCACTGTCCCGGTGAGGCGGTTGTTTTTGCGCATGCGGAACGCCAGTCGCTCCGTCATGGATGAAAGGATGCGCTCCATTTCGGCACGGTCGGTCACATCGGTTTCAAACGTGGTTTCGGTGCTCATCGATTTGGCATCTTCGTAGGGCACCACGGGCGTGTCGTCCTGCCCATTGGCCTTTTTCCAGAGCATGAGCCCGTTTGAGCCCAGCACGCGGGTAAGCAGCACCGGCGGCATGTTGCTGAGTACACCAATATTGACAATGCCCATTGAGCGGAGCAGGTGCGCCGTTTTTTTTCCGAGCATCGGAATTTTCTGAATCGGAAGTGGATCGAGAAAGGGTTTGATGGCGGGCTGCGCAATTTCGAGCTCGCCGTTGGGCTTGGCTTCGCCGGTAGCGATTTTGCTCACGGTTTTATTCACCGACAATCCGAACGAAATGGGCAATCCGGTTTCATTGATGATGCGTTCGCGCAGCTCGTGCGACCATTTCAGCGTTCCGAAAAAGCGGTCCATGCCGGTCAGATCGAGATAAAATTCATCGATGCTGCTTTTTTCGTACAACGGCGCCCCTTCGCGGATAATGTCGGTAACCATGCGCGAATAGTAGGAATATCGCTCCATGTCGCCACGGATGACAACCGCATCGCCGCAAAGCATGCGCGCCATTTTCATGGGCATTCCCGAATGGACGCCGAAGGCCCGGGCCTCGTAGCTGCACCCAGAAACTACAGCCCGGTCACTTCCGCCGCCCACCATGACAGGTTTCCCAATTAAAGCGCTGTTTTCTTTCCGCTCCACCGAAACAAAAAACGTATCAAGGTCAATATGCAGGACAGAGCGATCCATATCATGATTAGAAAATAGCCAAAATCAATGATGATAATATAGGCAATATTTCAAGCATCATGACGATTGTTGAAAAATATTTTTCTGGTACGGATTGCAAATCCACACCAGAAAAGGATTAAAAAAATGCGGAGACGTTGAATTTCAACGTCTCCGCACATTATTTGAAATAACCAGAAATTATTTTGCGTAAGCAACCGCGCGGGTTTCGCGGATGACCGTTATTTTGATCTGACCGGGATAGGTCATGGACTCCTGAATGCGTTTGCTGAGGTCGAGCGAGAGCTGGGTGGCAGCACCATCACTGATTTTTTCAGCACCGACGATTACGCGCAACTCGCGTCCGGCCTGAATGGCGTAGGTTTTCTGCACGCCTTCGTAGCTCATGGCAATGGCTTCGAGATCGTTGAGGCGGTTGATGTAGCTTTCCACCACTTCGCGGCGTGCACCGGGACGTGCTCCGGAGATGGCATCGCAGGCCTGAACGATAGGCGCAATCAGCGAAGTCATTTCAATGTCTTCGTGGTGAGCACCAATGGCGTTCACAATTTCGGGATGCTCCTTGTATTTCTCGGCCAGCTTCATACCCAGCTGTGCATGCGGCAGATCGGGCTCGTTATCGGGCACTTTTCCGATGTCGTGCAACAGTCCGGCGCGTTTGGCCATTTTGGGATTGAGTCCAAGTTCGGCGGCCATGGTGGCGCAGAGGTTGGCAACTTCCTTACTGTGCTGGAGCAGATTCTGACCATACGATGAGCGGAATTTCATTTTACCGACCAGTCGCATCAGCTCATTGTTCATGTTGTGAATTCCCAGGTCGATAAGTGTTTTCTTACCGGTCTCGATGATTTCCTGCTCAATATTGGCTTTCACCTTGGCCACCACCTCTTCGATGCGGGCCGGGTGAATACGTCCGTCGGACACCAGCTTTTCGAGCGACTGACGTGCGATTTCGCGGCGCACCGGATCGTATGCTGACAGAATGATGGTTTCGGGGGTGTCGTCGATGACGATTTCAACACCGGTTGCAGCTTCGAGCGCTTTGATATTGCGGCCTTCGCGACCGATGATACGACCTTTGATTTCGTCGTTGGCAATCGGAAATGAAGAGACCGCATTTTCACCGGCATGATCGGTTGCTGTGCGCTGAATGGTTTCGATGATGATTTTTCTTGCTTCGCGATGGGCATTGATTTTCGCTTCTTCAACAATGTCCTTCACATGGCTCATGGCCTCAATTTTCGCTTCTTCCTGCAGGGAATCCACCAGTTGGCTACGGGCTTCATCAGCCGACATGCCGGAAACGGCTTCGAGTTTTTCGACACTCTGCTTGTGCAGTTTGCTGACATCTTCCAGCTTTTTATTGATGATCTCGGTCTGGGCTGTCAGATTGTCTTTGAGTGTCTGGGATTCTTTTTGTCTGCGCTGAATTTCTTCGTTGCGCTGGTTCAGCGTCATTTCGCGCTGTTTGAGTTTGTTTTCGATGCTTAGTATCCGTTTGTTCTGTTCCTGATTACGTTTTTCGATTTCAGATTTCATCTGAATAAACTTCTCTTTAGCTTCGAGGATTCTGGTCTGCTTAATCATATCCGCTTCCTTGTTGGCGTCTTCGAGCAGGATTTTTTTCTTCCTGTCGGCGTTTTTGCGGAAAATGAAAGCCCAGAGAAGAATTGCAATCACGAGGACCACAATCTCCAGTACTAACATTAACACATTGTTTTCCATAGTTCTTTTTCGTTTAAATAAAAAACCCGCATAGTCATCAGGGAGTTTCAAACCCCCGATAAAAATGTTTTGGAGTCAACCAGTGCATTCAGGCTTCCAATGATTCCAGCTAAGGAATTCCTTTCGGATATGGCCTGCCTTAGGGCGCTATGAGTCTTCCCCTAGATTGATTCTGTTGAGGTTTATCAACCATAAAAACTGATGAACTACGCGGGTCGTTTCTTTATGAAAAGAACTATACTGCCTTGACCAGCAGTTGGTTAATTTCAGATAATTTCGAAAGCAATTCTTCCTGACTGTCGGCGTCCCCGGTATTTTCTTTTTTAGCCAGGGCAGCGGAAGTATTCAGCAGAATCATGGCCAGGATGTCCTGCATATCTTTTCCCGGATATTGCATGTTGAAATCCTTTATGCGACTGTTGATCGATTCTGTTGCATTTCTGATTACCATTTCATCTTCTTTTTCAACAGACAGCGTGTATTTCCTGTTGGCCAGCGTCACGGTTATTTTCACCAATCCACTCATCCTAATCTTCCAGCATTAAAATACACTTATCTATTTCGCGTATAAGTTCGTTCAGTTTTTTTCTGGCTGATTCAGAACCGGTCCGGTGATCCACCCCTTCGGCAATCTGACGTGCAGTAAGCAATATTTCACTGTTTGTCAGTCGTTGCTTCAGTACATCATTTTCTGCCTGCAACCGGAGGCTCTCCTCTTTCAGAAACTCAAGTTCTTTTCTGTTGTGACTAAGTTGACCAATGAGTTTTCTGACATTGTTGTCCATTTCAGAAATTAACTGACTGATCTCTTTCATCAGGAAAGAATTTGAATTGCAAAGATATGAAGAATTTGCCGGAAATCAATAAAGTATTTGATATAAAATAAAAAAGGCTGCCGGAAAGGCAGCCCTTAAAAATATTTATCAATCTGTTATTCAACGATAAAAGATTTAATAAGTCTTTGTCCGTTGGCTTTAATGCTGTAGAAATAATGTCCGGCATTGAAGTCACTAACATTGACCTGGAATGAATACTGACCCTGAGTCTGGTTGCCCTGATTGAATTCTGCAATTGTCTGTCCATTGCTTGCAATGATTTCAATGGCTACATCGGCACTGTTTTCAAGAGCATATTCAATGGTCATATTGTTTGTAGCAGGGATAGGATAAGCATTTGACTGCATTCCATAGAAATAATGGTCATCATTAATTCCTACATAGTTAATATCAACAACAGGGAAAATACCAATTGTAACATCAAGTCCGCCATAACCATAATCTACTACATACCAGGTGGCTCCAACTTTCATCAATGCAAGGTCAGCATTATTTGCCGAACCCGTTTTGTCGCATACAAGACCGGCTTCGTCACCTGACTGAAGGGTTGGGGTTGCTAATGTATCCCACACTCCATTTAATGCATCAAAGTCAACGCTGACAGCAAAGCTTCCATTCATTGGAACAACTGATGTGAAAGGAACCCAGGTGAAATTGGGCCATGTTGTATCAACATCTGCCATTGTTAACGTAGCTGTTGCAACAGCTGCGCCAGGTCCAGATGTTTGAGGTTCTCCTGTACCATTAGTAGCTGTTCCTGTCAGAGGATGGGCTGATACGGTAATAACAGCGCCAGCATTGTTTTGTGTTTTTCCACCGAATAATAACAAGGTTCCTTCAATACCCATGTAGTAGTCGTAAGTGTAGCCCTGAGCAACAATATTGTATCCATCATAATTGTTTCCAAACACGAATCCGCAACCGTCTGCCCAGTCATCATCTGCATATGAATAAAATGATGAACCATCTCCATTGGGATCATAAAGTGGAAAAAAATTATCTGAGAAACCTGCTGTATCAGTAGGAGTCTTAACAGAATGAGTGGAAAGAGCAGGCAGTTTTTTTGTAATAACAGCCTTGTCAGGAGCAATTTGACTAAATGCAATTCCGCTGGTAAGCAAAAAAGCAAATACAACATAGAACTTTTTCATTTTCGGTTTGTTTTGGTTAAACATATTTGTTCACAAGACAAAAGTAACAATATTTTTGTTGCATACAAATCGAATTCTTGTTTTTTTTTAACAGAGGACTGGTTAAAGAGCTCAAATTCCTTTTATTTAAAAATAAAAGAGGAGCAGAAGCCCCTCTTTAAAGTCAAAGAAAAGTATTATTCTGGTTTTGGGCAGGTGCAGAAAATGTTGCGGTCACCATAAGCATCATCGATGCGGGTCGCAGTGGGCCAGTATTTCAGTGCATCCTTGCGATGACAGGTGGCTTTCTCGCGCGAATACGGACGATTCCAGTTGTCGGTGGCCACCATTTCAAGAGTGTGCGGAGCATTTTTCAGCACATTGTTTTCCTTGTCACACTTTCCTTCTGCCACTTCGCGGATTTCTTCGCGAATGGCCAGCAGGGCATCAATAAAACGGTTCATTTCCGACATGGGTTCGCTTTCCGTTGGTTCAATCATAAGCGTGCCGTGAACCGGGAACCCAAGCGTAGGAGCGTGGAAACCATAGTCCATCAGGCGTTTTGCAATGTCGGTCTCGGTCACTCCATCCTTGTGGAATGCGTTGCAGTCAACAATAAATTCATGGGCAACAAAACCGTTAACACCCTTATATAATATATTGTAATGCGGTTCCAGCTTTTTCATCAGATAGTTGGCATTCAGAATGGCAAATTGTGTGGACAACCTCAGCCCTTCACCGCCCATCAGCTTTATATACGCATATGAGATCGGAATCACATACGCGCTTCCGAACGGAGAAGCAGCAACAGCCGAAATGGCTTTTTCACCACCGGTTTTCACCATCACGTGGCCGGGCAGGAAAGGCGACAGGTGTTTTGCAACTCCGATGGGGCCAACACCAGGGCCGCCGCCGCCGTGCGGTATTGCAAATGTTTTATGCAGGTTCAGATGGCAGACATCGGCTCCGATGTAGCCGGGGCTGGTATATCCTACCTGAGCATTCATGTTGGCTCCGTCCATATACACCTGGCCACCGTGTGAATGAATGATGTCCATGATTTCCTTAATCGATTCCTCAAAAATACCATGAGTCGATGGGTAAGTAATCATCAGCGCTGCAAGGTCTTTTGCATGTTCCTCGGCTTTCAGCTTCAGATCTGCAATATCTACGTTTCCTTTTTCATCGGCTTTTACAACAACAATCTTCATTCCGGCCATGGCTGCACTGGCAGGGTTGGTGCCGTGAGCAGAGCTTGGGATCAGACACACATTACGGGCGGCATCGCCACGGCTTTCGTGGTATGCGCGGATAACCATGAGTCCGGTATATTCGCCGGCCGCACCGCTGTTGGGCTGGAAACTCACTTTATCGAATCCGGTTATTTCGGCCAGCAATTGTTCGAGTTCATTCAGCATGGTCAGGTACCCTTTGGCCTGATCGGCTGGCACAAAAGGATGGATGTTGCCGTATTCCGGCCAGCTCATGTAAAACAGTTCTGTAGCTGCATTTAGTTTCATGGTACAACTTCCTAGCGGAATCATCGCGCGGTCGAGGGCCAGATCCTTGTTGCGCAGATTGGTGATATAGCGCATCATGTCGGTTTCATTCCTGTAAGAATGGAAAACTTTATGGGTGAGATAATCACTCTTGCGGTCGAATGCTGCGTCGAATGTGCTGATTTTTTCACATTCTGCAGGATTGCAAACAAAAGGAGTATGCTGTTTCCCGGCAACTGAAGCCAGTATTCCGGTGATCGTATTGATATCATCAAGTGTAGTGGTCTCATCAATGCTGATACCAATGAGCTTGCTGTCGATATAGCGGAAGTTCATTTCATTCTGGAGAGCCAGTTTGCGGATATCTTCCATGTTAACGCCATCCGGAATCTCAATTTGAACGGTGTCGAAGAAGTTTTCATTGATCTGTTTGTATCCGACTTTCTGAACTTCGCTGCTGAGCACGCCGGCAAGAATGTTCATGTGTCGCGCGATTTTTTTCAGACCATCCGGACCATGATACACGGCATACATGCCGGCCATGATGGCGAGCAATGCCTGAGCAGTACAGATGTTGGAAGTTGCGCGTTCGCGCTTGATATGCTGTTCGCGTGTCTGTAATGTCATGCGGAGGGCCGGGTTTCCAAGCGCATCTTTCGAAAGACCGATAATACGACCGGGCATGGTGCGCACAAATTCTTCTTTCGTGGCCATGAATGCGGCCGAAGGGCCACCGTATCCCATCGGAATTCCGAAACGTTGTGTTGAACCGACAACAATGTCAGCACCCCATTCAGCAGGAGGAGTCAGCAGTGTGAGAGCCATCAGGTCAGTTGATACTGCCAGCATCGAACCATTGGCGTGAACTTTTTCGGCAAATTCGCGGTAGTCCTGAATTTTTCCGTATTGATTCGGATACTGAACAATGGCCCCGAAAGTCTTTTCGTTGAAATTGTATGATTTAACACAATCAACCACCACCTCGATTCCGAGCGGAATAGCGCGGGTTCTGATTACATCAAGGCTTTGTGGCAGAATGCCGTGGGAAACAAAAAACTGATTGGCGCCGGCTTTCACTTTGTCGCGTTTGCGGGTGTTGAAAGCCATGATCATGGCTTCGGCAGCGGCTGTTGCTTCATCAAGCAGTGAAGCGTTTGAAATGGGCATTCCGGTCAGGTCGGAAACGACTGTCTGAAAATTGAGCAGAGCTTCGAGGCGTCCCTGGCTGATTTCGGCCTGGTATGGGGTGTAGGAAGTGTACCAGCCCGGGCTTTCGAGAATGTTGCGAAGGATGACACCCGGTACAATGGTGCCGTAGTAGCCCATGCCAATGAATGACTTGAAAATTTTATTTTGAGCACCAATGCTTTTCAGAAGACTCTGGGTTTCGTATTCATTGAGGCCCGCGCCAATTTTGAGTTTGTTCGGATTAATGATGCTTTTGGGAATTGTTTTTTCAATCAGTTCCTCGCCCGATGCAACTCCGATGGTTTTGAGCAAAGTTTTTTTCTCTTCTTCCGACGGCCCTATGTGCCTGAAAGTAAAATTATTGGTGATCATTGGTCTGTTGATTTGTTTGATTCGGGCAAAATTACCTTATTTTTTTAGAACTGCTTATTGATTCTGCTGATATTTCTCAGTATATTTGACAAAATATTTCATGGGGCGGCTTTGCAAGATTATTTTTGTTCTGGTTGTTGCTGCATGCGGGAATTCGCAGGCGCAGGACACTCTTTATTTGATGTCGGGCCGGATGAAAACCAATCTCACTGTTCTCGAAATGGATTCGACAAAAATTGCGTATGCACCAGGACGCAAAATTAAAGTCAACAATCGTGGATTGGTAAGAACAAAATACAAGGAAAGAGAAGATGTCTTTGAGATCCGCTACGAAGACGGAACAAGTGAACTGGCTTACATTATGGACAGTTCGGGATATATCATAACGCCCGAACAGGCCCGTTCATACGTGAATGGCTGCCACGATGCATTTTTATATTCGCATAACCGGATTGTCGGCCCGGCTTGTTATCTGGTTACGTTTGGCAGTATTTTCATCGTACCACCAATTGCTGTAATTGCGGTCCCATGTGTGTTCAGCGCTGCCACAGCCATTTTTACGCCTGAATTTCCGGCCGACAGGGTAGATGAGGCGCAGGTTGATAAGTATTACATCCTAGGGTATCAGGATACACGCAAAATTAAGAAAGTCAAATCATCCATGTTTTTTGGAATTGCTGCTATTGCTACCGGTTTTGCAATGACATTCCTGACGAAATAATGCTGGTTCGTTAATTATCACTACTTTTGCAATCCCAATAAAGTAATCATAATCAATACATGGCATTATTTGGAATTTTCGGCAAAGAAAAAAAAGAAAGTCTTGATGATGGTTTGAAAAAAACCCGCGAGAGCGTATTTGCACGCATTACACGTGCTGTTGCCGGCAAATCGAAAGTGGATGATGAAGTGCTTGATAATCTTGAAGAAGCGCTTATTTCCTCCGATGTGGGTGTTGAGACCACGTTGAAAATTATTGAGCGGATTCAGGAACGCGTTTCCCGCGATAAATTCATGAGCACCGATGAACTCAATCATATTCTTCGTGACGAAATTGTTCAGATGCTTGATGAAAACCGCAGGTCGGACGCTGTCCAGCCTGGCGATGTACCCACATATGTCATCCTTGTTGTTGGGGTGAACGGCGTCGGAAAAACGACCACCATCGGGAAGCTGGCTTATCGTTTTAAAAATGCAGGTAAGTCTGTTGTGATCGGTGCTGCCGATACTTTTCGGGCAGCTGCGGTTGATCAGCTGAAAGTGTGGGCTGAGCGTGCCGGTGTCGATATCGTTGAGAAAGGCATGAATGCAGATCCGGCCTCGGTTGCTTATGATACAGCTGCTTATGCGAAAGCAAAGGGATATCAGGTGGCCATCATTGATACGGCAGGACGTCTGCATAACAAAATCAACCTGATGAATGAACTTGGGAAAATCAAAAAAGTTGTTCAGAAGGTTTTCCCTGAAGGCCCGCAGGAAGTGCTGTTGGTGCTGGATGCATCGACCGGACAGAATGCATTTGAACAGGCAAAACAATTCACTGCTGTCACCGATGTAAATGCATTAGCGTTGACAAAGCTGGATGGCACAGCCAAAGGCGGAGTTGTCATCGGCATTTCGGACCGTTTCAGCATTCCGGTGAAATACATTGGTATCGGAGAAAAGATTGATGATATTCAGATTTTCGACAGTGCTGAGTTTGTGGATAGTCTTTTTAAAAGTGGTCAGTAGTCAGTTATAAGTGATGAGTTATAAGTGATGAGTTATAAGTGATGAGTAATAAGTTATGAATGATGAGTGATTTTTAACTCACAACTGAATACCCACAACTGAATACTACAATAGGTTTTTGTATGAAAAAAAACAAGGTCGGAATTATAACCATGGGCTGTCCGAAAA
>CAZJOL010000065.1:0-12301 GCA_964547605.1 uncultured Bacteroidaceae bacterium
GTGTTTTGCAAAATGGCGGCATGTTTTCTCTATTTCATGAAATGGCACATGCTGAAGATCAAAGCATGGGGAAATTTAAAGGTTTTGCATCTAATTGGAATAAAACTGGGCTTATGGAATGTGAATGGAGTGCGACTCATAGAGAAAACCAAATTAGGGCTGAAATGAGCGCTCCTCTAAGAACTCATTATAACACAACGAGGAGTGGAAGTATGGCTCCTGGATTATTAAAATGGACTCCTTCGGGTATAGAAAGCAAGTATGTCAAAGGATACATGTATACTAAATTTTTAAAATAATGTCAAAGAATATTCTAATAATACTTGCTTTTTTAACCTCTATAGAGACGGGAATGTGTCAGCCGTTTTTTGAGCAACTAAAAAAAGAACAAAATAGATGTTTGAAATCAACAGACATACTTGATTCGTATAACTTGTCAAAATGGTATAAAAGAATTGTTGCTAATCGTAAAAAACACTTTAAAGAAATATACAATGAGAAATTTATAAATTCTGATTCGTTATTTATGTGTGAGTACATTAACCTCCCTAATACAGGTGAAATTCGTGGTGTCATTTATGATAACAGGTTATCTTTTTATGAATATAAATTTTCAGATAAATACAGGGATTTTTCGATGAGCGCAATTGAAAAAGATTGCTTGATTGATAAGTATAAGTACACTGTCTATCTCCATGATTTTGAATTCAAACAGTTGAAAAACGACTTAATTTTCTCAAGTCCTATTTGTGATGGCATTATAATAGTCTTAATAAAATCTATCAAAAATGGAGCATCCTACAAATTTCAATCAATCATTTTTCAATCCTTTAATAAGCATCAAATATTAATTGAATGATAGTTGATTATTTCGGTGCGAGATATTATGACTCGGATTTATCTGTTTGGCTGAGTGTGGATCCGATGGCGAAACAAAGACCTTCGATATCGCCTTACAATTATTGCCTTTACAATCCAATGAACAAAGTAGACCCGAATGGCTTAATAGAGGTTGATCCAGATAAGGGCGCATCAAAAATTAAAGGAGCTATAAAGCCACTTGTAATTAAAGCAAAGGCTGGTGGTTATAATGATGCAACCAGTGCAGCACTTAAATTCCACAAAGGTCAGGGTGATGCGGATTTCTATGATAATAAACCAAAAGAACCCGCCAGTACTGCCTTGCCCGAGGCAAAGCCGGCGGAACAGAAACAAACAGGAAGCACAGGATCTACGCAAAGCACACCAAGTCTTTTGACTAAAATTGATGCATCCTTAATTGGTAGTTCTTCATGGGGAAATGCTGAAGGCAGCTATGATGGTGCAAATGCAGCAACGCAATCAAATCAAGAAGCTGCAGCTGCTACAAGAATTGTGATAGCGGGAGTACTTGGTGGTCCGGTTGGCATTGCTTTTCAAGTCAACGCAGAATCAAAACTATACACACAAAATGGGGCTACAGTCATTGGTGGGTATTCAGATCAACTATTTAACACGCAAAGTGGTGTTAGTGATAAATGGATTGCTGCTATTGGATATCTTGTAACTGCAAAATCATACTTTAAGAATTCTTCAATGCTAATTGATAATCCAAGTTATAGAAGTGGCTTTGAGTTTTCAAAAAGCTCTTTAGAGTTAATGATGAGTACTGATGGCATGCTTAATGAGTTCTCAAAGAGTTCCAATGAAAAAAAACATTAATGGTATGAATGCTCTTTTGACAGTTTGCAACATTTTGTTGTTTCGCTTTAATATTAATTGGTCTATTGGTTGTAGTTTGCAGCAGTTCATTGAGACAATTAATAATTCAATGTCAACAAAATCCGAAAAGCCATTGTCTGGCAAACCGCTTTTTGGAGAGCATAATGTAGAAAACAACTATTTTAAAATCTTTTATGTAAATTCTTGTTTCAATTCTATTTTTTTTAATTCAAAGACGATAATTATTTATAAGGGTGAAAATCCCGTTAGAGTCAAATTACAGATTGAGGATTTGACTTATTTTTTAGTTTGGGGAGGCATTATAATTATTACGCTTTTTATAATGCCAATTTCAATAAAAAATATTATTTTATCTGTAATAATTGGCTACTTAATTTGCTTTGGTTTATTTTCAATTGAGGTGTTACTAAAGTGGTCTGTAATCCATGATGTTTTGTTGAAAACGAAATCACCAGTAGTAAGAATCAAGGAGAATTAAATTCCAAATTCAAGACTAATGTTACTCGTTACACGCCAGTGCACCATCCACGTTAAATCCTAAATGATCAATATCATTGCACCATCCAAGATAAAGACTAAACAGTACCCAAATAAAAACAGACAGGATAAAAAACGAAGAAAACCCGCTTTGAACAGGCGGGTTTTTTCGTGCTTTTAAAAAAGTTTTCAACAATCAGTCTTTTATCTCTGTGTGTGGCTCTGGGTCAGTGTTTGAGTTGGTTTTAGGCGGTTGGTATAAAAAGCCCCCCGCACCATCCAAGATAAATCCTAAACACCCAATATTACAAAAAGCCGCTAATGAGCGGCTTTTTTATACCCAAAATTTTTGTAGCTTAGCCAAGTGAAAACGATGCGGAATATGAAGTCATTTTAAAGTGGGCATTTGGTGAAGTAATTTTACCCGATCAAATAAACATGGTAGCAATCAGAGGTCTGTCAATTATTGTTTTGCTCACAATTTGCCTGTCTTGTTCTGATAGGGCGAAAAATTGTGATTCAGAAGCTCAATCAAATGAACTTGCAGTGAGTGTTGTAAAATCCTCAGCGCAATTTATTGAATTTGTGAGATACTCCGATTTAAGTGGTAAATGTAGCTCAAAAGACGATTTTCTTTTCCTGGATTCTTGTTATGAAAACCTGGGGTCATTTGGAATATTAGTGGATCAATATGAGTATAAAATTGACGTACTTCTTTCAAGCTATGACAGCGATAATGATGAGTATTCTGCTGCAGTGGACGATTTAATAAAAATGAAGACAGACTTGATGAAACAAGCATTACAACTTGTATTTCTTAGTGGTCGCGGGAAAATATTTTACGAAATCACCCATAAACTGCCATATAAGACCATGTTTTATTTACCATCTAAAAATCTGGAAAACAAAACAATTTTTATTAATGAATTACATAATGAAAAGCTGCGTGTTTTCTCTCTCTTTTGGTACGTGTCTGATGCCCGGTATCCGGTGTACTTTCCGAATAGCAGGGATTAATGAAACCATGTAAAACATCTGAGAGCCGATCACCAGCGGTGCTTGCTCACGAGTACATCAGAAAACTGTATGATCACGAATAAAACTGAGTGTAACTACAATTCCTGGCTGTTGTTGGCTGTATTAACAGACCAGCGTTCGAGCCCATCTATTATTGAGGATTTATTTATCTTTACAAAAAAACAATGAGCGAAGAAGTTAACTGGGTTTTTCTCCGAAGTTTCGTCTGGCCGCATGAATACTTCATGTTACAGGCATTTCTGGAATCGAACGGAATCCTTGTCTATATGCGTGATGAAATGACCATTACGGTTGATCCCTTATTGTCAAACGCCATTGGTGGAATAAAGATGTATGTGGATGAGCGGGATTTTGCACATGCATCGGCATTGACGGCTGAATTTGACAAAAACAGAGCAACCCGGAGCGAAGAAAATACAGATGAAGATGAGCCTGATTCAATATAAAATTATATATTTGGGTCATGGAAGGGGGAATACAAAAAGCTGCTCAGTTAATCCGTGAGTCGCAGAAGCCTGCCGTATTCACAGGTGCGGGCATATCTGCCGAAAGCGGAATACCGACTTTCCGCGGTGAAGGCGGAGTGTGGACGAAATACAATCCCGAAGTGCTTGAATTGAGCTACTTCTACAGCCATCCGGCTGAGTCGTGGAAAGTAATAAAAGATTTGTTCTACAGTTTTCTGCAGAACACAAAGCCCAACGCGGCACATTATGCACTGGCCGAAATTGAAAAAATAAAAAAGAAACTTCTGGTCATTACCCAGAATATCGACCATTTTCATCATATGGCCGGAAACACAGATGTGATTGAGTTTCATGGAACGACCGCGCAACTATTGTGCGAAAAATGCCATGCAAAATATCCGGCCGATGAAAAAATGCTGGATAAAATTCCGCCCGTGTGTCCATCATGCAAAGCTGTGCTGAAGCCCGATTTCGTATTTTTCGGCGAAGGCATTCCGCCCGACGCTTATGCCCGGTCCTTTCAATCCGCTGCTTCGTGCGATGTGATGATTGTCGTCGGAACTTCGGGAGAAGTGATGCCCGCCAACATGATACCGCAGGAGGCCCGCCGCAACGGTGCAAGAATCATTGAAATCAATCCCGAAAAAAACGTGTTTGCATTTGGCCCGCGCGACGTTTATCTCAAAGGAAAAGCAGGTGAAATTCTCACAAAAATAGTTGAAGAACTTAAAAACAATTAATATGAAAAAGCTGTATGCTGTTTTCGCAACAATGATTTTCAGTCTTGTATGTTTCAGCTCTTTTGCACAGCAGGATTATTCATTGAGTGGATTTACCGAACCCTCGCAGAATCACTACTGTTTCGGGTCATTGGTTTTTAATCATGTTATTTTAGCAGACTCGGGCGGAACAGGGATTCCTGCCGGTACACTCAATATTCACTGGACATTGACCGATGGCACCACAGGACTGTTGAACGGTCCGGCAACAGCCATTACACCTGACGGAAAAGATACATTGGAGCTCGACACTTTCACCTTTGCAAGGCCTGGTGCGTATCTGCTGACAGTTTATCTGGATTCGGCCGATACAAATAAAAGCAACGACACACTCAGTACGTGGATTCATATTTCGATGAGCGGCGTGTACACCGTCGATCCGCTGCAGCCGGCAACAGGCAACAATTTTCAATCTATTGCTGCCGCCTGCGATACACTCTCCGACGCAGGAGTCTGTGGTCCGGTGATCATTCAGATTGTTGACGGGGATTATTCGGAGCAGGCAAAGATTGACCGCGTGTACGGCGTATCGGAATCGAATTATATTATTCTCAGATCTTCATCGCAGGACAGCGCTGCAGTCAGAATTACACATACTCCAACCGGCGCAACAGATAATTACACTTTGGCGGTGAATGCAACCTCATTTCTCACCATTGAAAACCTGACACTTGAAAGCACCGGAAACACATCGTTTTCGCGGGTGTTGACCATCGACAGCATCTGTGCATACAATATTTATCAGAACCTGCATTTGGTTGCACCTCTTACCACAACCAACTCAACCAATCTGGCAATTATATATTCGAATCCGGGAACCGAAACCAATGATTCAATGAGTATTTTCAGATTCAACAATATCGAAAACGGAGCATATGGCATGTATCTGTATGGCGCATCATCAGTCAGCTGCGAAGATTCGCTCATCATCCGGAAAAACAACATCATCAATCCATATGTTGCAGGCATTTTCATGTACAATCAGAGCAACACCATCATCGACAGCAATGTGGTGGTGACCAATGCAGTGACATCGAATTTCAGCGGAATTTATATGCGTTACGGAAATGGAAATGTACAGGTGACGAGAAACACAATAATGGCCAATGGTGCTGCCGGAGATCTGTTTTATATCCGCGAATATTCCGGAACAGCATCAGTGCCGGTTCTTATTGCAAACAACTACATTTTCCAGCAAAATAATACTGCCACGTTGCGTGGAATTTATCCATACAATTGTAATTATGTAGATATTGCATTCAACACAGTCCGCTTGCAAAGCGGAAGTACAACAGGTGGTCGATCCATTTATCTGAATATAGGATCGGCTGGTTACAGCAACATTCGTATTTTGAATAATATTTTTGAGAACAACGGAGGTGGCTACGGCATAGAAGTTTCTTCTGCAGCCATCACCAATAATTATATTTCACAGTGCGATTACAACAATTTTAATGTCAGCGGCAGTTATCTTGGCAAATACGGATCGACCAACTGTGCCGATATTGCTGCATGGCGTACAGCCGCTACTGCTTTGGGGTTCGACACTCACTCCGTTGAGATTGATCCATTATTTGCAGGAGCAACATCGCCTGAATTCACCAACGCAGCACTCAACAATCTTGGACTGCCGATGGCAACGGTTACAGAGGACATCATGGGAACCGCACGGAATCTGACAAATCCGGACATGGGTGCCTATGAATTTGAATTGCTCGATCATGATATGGTGATACTGTCAATCGATGCGCCGCTGTCTGGATGCGGTCTTGGCAGCGCTGAAACAGTAACTGCGACCTTTTTCAACAACGGATCGATGGCCGAATCCAATGTTGTTGCAACCTTTTCTATTAATGGCGGAACAAGCTGGAGTGCACCGGAATTTCTGCCAACCATTCCTTCAGGCGATACGCTGACCTACACTTTCACACATGTGGCCGATCTGTCAACCCCTGGCATCTATAATTTCCAGGTGCAGGTGATACCCTTGACCGATGAAAACAATGCGAATAATCTTGATTCCATTTATATTAATTCTGTAATTACAGTCAGTGCATTCCCATATGCTGAAAGCTTTGAATCGGGCACTGGCAGCTGGAATTCAGGTGGCATCAATAATTCATGGCAGCTGGGTGAGCCCGAAAATACAGTCATTGACACAGCATCGGCCGGGCTTAATTGCTGGGTGACCAATCTGACAGGCACTCACAATCTGAATGAGCTTAGTTATGTACAGAGCCCGTGTTTCGACCTGAGCAGCATGAGCGATCCCTGGCTCGAAATGGATGTCTGGTACGAAAGCGAAGGCGGCTGGGACGGCGCTCAGGTGCAGTATTCGACCGATGGCGGCAACACCTGGCAAACACTTGGAAACTATGGCGACGCCAACTGGTACAACGATTACGATGTTGACGGAATTGCCAACAATGCTCCCGGCTGGACCGGTGCCGATGCCAATGGCAGCAATGGCTGGATTACCATGCAACACAGCATGCACGCTTTGACAGCTTATCCGGGAATTCGTCTCCGCATTCTTTTTGGTGCCGGCAGTTTCAACAATGATGAAGGATTTGCCTTTGACAATATCCGTATTTCAGATCGCGGAAACGATGTGGAAATGATTGCCATCACTGCACCTGAAAGCGGTTGCGGACTCAACAACAATCCGGTGGCATTCGATGCAAAAAACAACGGGACTGTTGCTGTAACATCGCTTCCGGTGCGGATTTCGGCAGATGGCGGTACAACATGGGTGAATGATACGATTGCAACAAATATCGCATCAGGAGCCACTGTAAATGTTACATCCAATCAGACGTTTGATTTTTCAACAGCCGGACCGCATCTGATCATTGTGAAATCAATGCTGCCACTCGACCTCAACACGACAAATGATTCCGCTGCAAAAACAATTATAAGTCAACCTCTGATTTCATCATTCCCATATTTTGACAATTTTGAATCCGGCGTTCAGACCTGGATGACAACAGATACTTTGTGGCAGGCAGGAACTCCATCAGGGCTTGTGATAAACAATGCCTACAGTGGTACCACTTCCTGGTCAACCTGCAACAATGGATTTAATCCACCCCCATATTATTCAGGAGTTGAGAGTCCCTGCTTTGATTTCACAAATCTGTCAATGCCACAAGTGGAATTCATGTATTTTGTAAACACAGATATTTCCAGTACTGGTGCGACTTTACAGTACACAACCGATAATGTGAACTGGATAAACATCGGTAATATCAATGATACGTTGAATTGGTATAATTGCAATACTGTCATAGTACCTCCATTGGGACCCGTTGCTGGATGGGGTGGCGATACGATGACGAACTGGACTCTTGCACGTCACGCAATACCACAACTGGCAGGAGAATCGAACGTGAAATTCAGGTTTTATTTCAGCTGGCCTATCCCGATTGGCACAAAAACAGGCAACGACGGTTTTGCATTTGACGATTTCTCAGTGTATGAAAAACCCGTTTACGATATAGCCATGATTTCGATGGACACGCTCTACGACGCATGTGAACACGGAATTGACAGCATTACCATCCGCATGCAGAATACCAATTTTGCAAATACAATTCCGGCCGGTGATTCAATATTTGTTGCACTGAACGAAGGCTGGCTCAATGTTGTGATGGACACTATTGTGCTATCGTCGCCATTTTTACCGCAGCAAATCATCACGCACACTTTCAGTGAACCACTCGATATGACCGCCAATCCTTATACATATTACATTGAAGTTCAATTGTACAATTCTCATGATGCGGATACGAACAACAATGCAATCACTCAGACGATTGAGTCATTCGGATATCCAACAGTTGCATTGCATGCAGACACAACAATGTGCGGCAGCGGAAATATTCTGCTTGATGCAGGGGCAGGCGCAGATGCCTATCTGTGGTCAACCGGAGCAACGTCGCAGACTTTGCTTATTGACACTGCATTGAGCGGCGGCTACGGGATGTTTGAGTATTCCGTCATTGTCACCACCAACGGCTGCGAAGCAGCCGACACGGTTGAAGTGACCTTCACCGATTGTACCGGAGAAAATGAAATGGATGAAAACATCAGCATTTATCCGAACCCCGCACAGGATGTTCTGAACTTCGTTCTGACGCCGGCATATTCAAATGCAAAACTTATCATCAGTGATATGACAGGCCGGATTGTTCTGCAAAAACAACTTTCAGACGAATTAGTGGGTGTTTTTAACACTTCAATTCTGCCGGAAGGTGTATATTTGCTGCAAATAAACTCGACATCATCAAACCACACACAGCAAATAGTCATTCAACGATAGCCGGTAAACTGCGCCCAGTGCTGTTTGCAGCATTTCTGTTGTTCTGCTTTTCTGAGAGCAACGCGCAGTTTTTTCTCGAAAAAGTGTCAACGACTTTTTATACCGATTACATAGTCACCGATACTTCGGGCATGAAAATCTCACTGCCACACGAAGTGCAGAAATGCCTGTTTTCGCCGCGGCTTATTTCACTGAACGACAGCAATTACCTGTATTACAGCGATGCCGACACGGTCTTTGAATACGATGTTCAGCATCATTCCAAAAGAGAAATTCTTGTTGCCCACAATGGTCCCAATACCTTGTGTGGAATTGCCTGGTCGCCTGATTCAAGCCTGGCGCTGGTGCTGAGTATAAAGCCTGTCGAAGCTGGTGTAAATCCGCTGATTAGCACATTGTACCTCGTGCGGATTGATGGCGCAATACCGCCGAAAAAATATGCCTGTCCGGTGAACTATTTCCTGGCAAAGGAATATGAATCCTATCCCGGAAAAGATTTTTATTTCCACGACAACAAGACAATCGTTTTTAAAACGCATCTCGAAAGTCATACTGATCCTGGCAAAATGGTGACTGTGAATGTAAGCGAGTTTCGTTATTGAAATGCTTCTATTTATTGATTTCAATTCCCAGCAAGCGCCGTATCACAACACTTGCGAGAAAAGTTCCGAACGCATTGGGCATGTATGAAATGGTGCCGATGGTCGATTTGATGGCTTCGTCGCTTTCATCCGGGATGACGGTATTTTCCTTTTGTGGCTCCGGTGAGAATACTACATCAAATCCGCTGCGGATGCCGAGTTTATGTAACCGCTTGCGGACATAAAATCCGAGCTTGCAATTATATGATTCTGAAACATCGCATATCCTGATTTGTTCCGGAGCCAGCTTACTTCCGCTCCCAAGGCTCGATACAAGCGGGTAACCCTTTTGCATGGTGTGATAAATCAGAAACACTTTCGGCGCCAGTGTATCAATGGCGTCAACCACAAAATCAAATCTATTTTCGAGTAATTCCGGAATGGCCTTGTCGCGTATGAATTCAGCAATCACATGCACTTTCAGTTTCGGGTTGATGTCGGTCAGACGCTTGCTCCATTCTTCAGCTTTGCTGTTTCCGTCGTTACTTGAGAGCGCAATCAGCTGACGGTTGCGGTTCGAGTCATGAATGGTGTCAGCATCAATAATGGTGATTTCGCCGATGCCTGCACGCACCAGCATTTCGGTCACCATGCCGCCTACCCCGCCCAGTCCGGCAATCAGCACATGCGAATGCGCCAGCTTGCTGACAGCTTCATCGCCTAACAGCAATTCAGTCCTTTCTTTCCAGCTCATGTCCGAATATTTTTACAACGTTTCTTTTGATGCTGTCAGCAATCAATTCAATGCCCTCGTGCCGGCCAGCAGCAAGCGATTCATAGACTTCTGCAATGGAAATATCCGAGTCATCTGTTTCGCACAACAATCGTTCAGCCGGCACAGCGAGCCATACTTCAGGATTTTTCAATCCACGGGGGCTGCATGAATAATACATGCTGAAGCGTTCAAATTGTCTGAGTGTTTCTTCACTTCCGGTGAATCCATGCCAGATGTACACCAGTTCCGGAAAGTCCTTCAATATATGAAACAATTCATTCGTGCTTCGTACAACATGTAAAACAACCGGTTTTGACAATTGCCGGGCCAGCTCCAGATGCGCGCGGAAGAGTATTTTCTGTTCATCAAACGAAATGGAAGATTTCATTGAATCCAGTCCGCATTCACCGACAGCAATACAATAAGGATTTGTGATGTACTGCTTCAAATCCGCTATGGATGCGTCTTTCGCATACCACGGATGTATGCCGGCCGAAAAAAGTGATTCCGGAACGGACTGTCCCGGAATCACATTCAATATGCCTGTCACCGATGGAGACTGCGATTCGTGATGTGTATGGATGTCGTAGTAGTGCATCGGTGCAACCGATATTCCATCGTCCGCCGAACGGCGGATATGGAATCGTCGGTTGCAAGAGCGCATAAACACAACGATTCCACATCCTCCTTACATTCGGACGGTGGAATATTGTGTTTAGTTTTTCTTGTAATAATTCACCAGACCTTTGTTGGCAAAGATGTTCATCAGCTTTTCCGGAAGCGGATTGAAGGTGAACACTTTGTCGCCCACAGTGAGTTTTCCTGCAGCGAAATCGAGTTCAACAGCATCTCCGGCCTTGTATGCGTCCACTGCTTCGGGCAGCACGATGATCGGCAGTCCCTGATTGATGGACGAACGATAGAAAATGCGGTTGACCGATTTGCAGATCACAGCTTTCACATCTGCAAAAGCGAGACCTACAGCCGGGTGTTCGCGCGAGCTTCCGCAACCGAAATTGGCTCCGGCCATGATGAGCTGCCCTGCTCCGACTTTCTCTGCAAACGCTTCGTCAAAGCCCTTGAACAGATACGGCATAATCTTGTCGCCTTCGCTGCTCTTGATGTTGTAAGTCAGGTTGCCGGCAAACATCTGGTCGGTATTCAGATTGTTCACATCGGTGTAATTCCAGGTGTTTCCAAGCAAACGATTTTCGCCTTCCGGAATAGATACAGTCGGACTCTGTTCGATGCTGTACGGGAATTTGTCGTTGCTCTGAATGCCGCGCGGATCCGTGATTTTTCCGGCCAACGCCGAAGCAGCTACTGTTGCGGGAGAAGCCAGATAAATGTTGGCGTTTTTATTTCCCATGCGGCCAAGGAAATTGCGGTTGGCGGTCGAAATCACATTGTATCCGTCGGCCGGAATACCTTGTCCTGTTCCCAGACACGGACCACATGAAGGTGTCAGGATGTTGGCTCCTGCAGCCATAAATATTTCAATCAAACCTTCGTGCAATGCCTGTGAATAAATTTCCTGCGAAGCAGGGATTATCAGAAGCTGGAAGAATTCTGGAATTTTATTGCCTTTAAGAATTGCTGCGGCTTCGCGCAAGTCTTCAATACGGCCGTTGGTGCAGGTTCCGATGACAGCCTGCTGCAATTCGGTGCCCTGAACTTCGCTCACGGCCTTCACATTGTCGACATTGTGCGGAGCAGAAACCACCGGGAAAATGGTAGCAAGATCGATGTTGATTTCGCGGATATATTTTGCATCGGCATCGGCCCAGAGACCTTCGAATTTTTGTCCGAAATATTTTTCGAGCACTTCGTCGGCCGGGAAAACAGCATTCTTGGCGCCCATTTCCGAAGCAAGATTGGCCAGTACCATGCGGTCGGCAACGGTCAGCGTTTGCACGCCTTCGCCGTGGTATTCAATCGACATGTAGTCGGCTCCTGCACTGCCAATCATACCAATGATCCAGAGTGCGAGATCTTTTGCATACACGCCTTTGTTGAGCTTCCCTGTCAGTGTGATTTTCACTGAATCGGGCACGCGGAACCAGGTTTCGCCCGCTTTCCAGAGACCAGCAGTTTCGGTACGGTCGATTCCGGCAGCAAAAGCATTGAAGGCGCCTGCAGTG
>CAZJOL010000066.1:0-5692 GCA_964547605.1 uncultured Bacteroidaceae bacterium
TGTGTAAATGATTGTAACAACATCATCCTCGTTGATGGAATCCTTGATGGCTTTCAGTTTTTCCGGTTGCGGATTTTGTCGGCCGAGTTCCATAAGTTCATTCAGATGCTCGATGCCGTGCAGATTCCGGAAAGTATAGACTTTTTCGATATTGCGGCATTCGGGCAAAATTGTTTTGATGCGCGAATACATTTCTTCACCGGCAACAAAAATCATTTTTGCTTCGGAATGATTGAAAATGTGCTTGTATTCATCCGAACTGATGTTGGGATACACAGGCACATGAATGGCGCCGCACATCATAATACCCATGTCGAGAAAATTCCATTCGGGTCGGTTGGTCGTAATGGAAATAATTTTTTCACCGGGCTGAATGCCCAGCTTCATCAATCCGTAGCTGATGTTTGTTGAGTTTTCGATGTGCTGCTGCAGGCTGTAACGCTGCCATATGCCATCGATCTTTCCACCGAAAAGCACCGGCTTGTTGAATTTCTCCCTGTAGCGATCGAGTAAATCGAATAGTCGTTTTATTTCCATGGGCATTGTTTCCGAATTTCAAAAATAGGAAAATAAATTGAAGTTGTGCGAAGTCTCAGACATCAAACAGCACGGCAATTAATTTCCCATCACTGCTGCACGAAGTTCCATCGTAGCGCTGTGCGAAGTTTCCAACGCTGCTGTGCGAAGATTCTACCACTACGCTGTTCGAAGTTTCCTAACTGTGAACACCTCTCCTGGACAGCGCCCACAGCCCAACAAACGTCAACAGCCCGTTGATGATCAGCAGCTCAAACCCCACCTGATAGCCGAACAGCCATTCCTTGCTGTTGGCGGCCAGCAGATAGCAGAGCACAGGCGACACGATGACCGGAATGAAAACCAGCTTGTCGCGGATCGGGCGTTTGGTGTACAGTCCAAACGCAAACAGCCCCAGCAGCGGTCCGTAGGTGTATCCGGCAATGGTGAAAAGCTTGTCGATGATGCTTCGGTCATTGATGGTGCTGAACAAAATGATGAGCCCCAGCAGCAGAATTGCAAACGAAACATGCACCATCAGCCGGATGCGTTTGCGTTTTTTCTCATCGTATTCCGGGCGGTTGATGCGGAGAATATCGAGCGAAAATGCAGTGGTGAGCGAAGTGATGGCACCGTCGGCACTGGGATAGGCCGCCGAAATGAGCCCGATGAGAAATACAAATCCGGCAATGGCCGGCAGATAATTGAAACTCACGGTTGCAAACAAATCGTCTGCCAGCGCGGGACGTACGATATTCAACGTGTCGGTGTAAATATACAATGCGGCTCCAAGAACCAGAAACAGCAAGGTTACGCCGACAACAATAAAACTGAAGGTGACCATATTCTTCTGCGCGTCGCGCAGGTTGCGGCAACTCAGGTTTTTCTGCATCATTTCCTGATCGAGGCCGGTCATGGTGATAGTGATGAAAATGCCGCTCAGCAGCTGTTTCAGCCAGTGATCCTTCGAAGTGAAATCGGTTACGATAACATGACTGTATTTGCTGTCGGCAATGGTCGAAAACAAATCGCTGATGGTCATATTCAGTTGCGAAGCGATGGCAAATAAAGTGAAAATCAGAGCGCCGAGCATGAAAGTGGTTTGCAGCGTATCGGTCCAGACAATGGTTCTGATGCCGCCCTGAAAGGTATATAGCAAAACAAGCGAAATGAAAATGATGGCAGTGACCGCAAATGGAATTCCAAGACTGTCGAACAGGAAATTCTGCAGAATCAGCACGACAAGAAACATGCGCATCGAGGCCCCTAGCGACCTTGACAGGATGAACAGAAGTGAACCGGCCTTATGGGATGATTTTCCGAAACGCTGATCGAGATAGCTGTAAATCGAAGTGAGATTCAGTTTGTAATACAGCGGCAGCAGCACAAAGGCCACCACCTGATAGCCGATGAAATATCCGATGACCACCATGAAATAAGCAAATCCATGCTGTTCAACCATGCCCGGTACCGACATAAAGGTGACGCCAGACAAGGATGCTCCGATCATTCCATATGCCACCACATACCATATGGAGCGCCGGTTTCCGATAAAGTACGTTTCATTATTTGCCTTGCGGCTCGTCAGCCAGGTGATGAAAAACAACAGCAGCGTGTAAATGATAAAAACGAGAAGAATGAGATTTGGATTCATGAACAGACTCTTTGAGATACGAAATACGAAATACGAAATACGAGATCAGAGATACGAGATCAGAGATACGAGATCAGAGATACGAGATCAGAAATACGAAATTAGAGATACGAAATTAGAGATACGAGATCAGAAATACGAGATCAAAACTAATAACAAAATCCGACATTCAATTTCAATTTTCAATTTATATATTTTGAAAATCTGATTTCGGACTTTGTATTTCGTATTTCGTATTTCGTATTTTATTTCTTATGTATCCCGCACTCCTTGTTCTCCGGATTCTCCCACCACCAGCGGCCTGCACGAAAATCATCGTCATCGCTGATTGGACGGGTGCATGGCAGGCAGCCCAGACTGCGGTATCCCTGTTTCTGAAGAATGTTGAATGGAATATTGTTCTTTTCAATCTCGCTCCAGACCTCATTTTCAAACATGTCTGCCAGCGGACTTATTTTAATGATTCCGGTTGATTCGTTCAGATCGAAAACAGGAATGCTGATCCGTGTGATTGATTGCTCTCTGCGCAGCCCGGTGAACCATGCGCTTTTGCCTTCCAGTGCGCGGTCCATTGGATTTCTTTTGCGGATGTGACAACATGCTTTTCGCAAATCAAAGCTTTCGTAAAAGCAGTTGACCCCATGCTGGTTCACCAGTTCTTCAACTTCTTTTTTATCAGGAAAAAATGTTTCAATCTTAATTCCGAAGAAATTTTCTGTGGCCGCAATTGTGTCATAAGTTTCCTGCGGCAGACGTCCGGTATCGAGTGTGAAAAAGCTGCAGTCATGTCCGCTTTTGCGGATGAGATACAGCAGGTGCTGATCTTCAATGCTCAGACTGGTGGCCATGGTTATAGGCCCGTCGATGTTGCGGAAAGCGAAATTGATGATTTGTTCAGGGGTGAATTTAGCTGTTTCTTTGTTCCAGTTATCCAGTGTTTCTTGTCGTATCATCTCTTAGTTGCTGATTACTTTAAATTCTGTTCTGCGGTTCAGTGCGCGGCCTTCGGGTGTGTCGTTGGTGGCGCGTGGCATGCTGTCGCCATAACCTTTGTAGATCATCCGGTCTTTTGAAATACCTTGCGAAGTCAGGTAGGTGACAACTGCTTTTGCTCTGTTTCCCGACAAAGTAAGATTGTGCTCTTTTGTGCCTGTATTGTCGGTATGGCCGCGGATTTCAATTTTCATTTTCGGATTGGCCAGCATCATTTTTTTCACTTTATCAAGTTCAATGAATGATTCCTGCCTCAGATCATATTTGTCGGTGTCGAAAAAGATGTTGTTCAGAACAACCACGGCATCGCTTCCGATGGGTTGCAGATTGATGTTCTTGATGAAAGGATCGGTCTTGGTATGGGTTCCTGAAAGGCTGAAATTGTCTGAGTAGAAAAGATATTTTTCGGCAGACACATTCAGCATATAATCTTTTCCGGTCGGGATGCAGAGCAGGAATGCGCCGTTTTCATCCGAAGTTGATGATGCAACGACTTTCCCGTTTTTGAGATCAGCAAGTTCAAAAGAAGCCTGTAATGGTTTTTCTGTGCCGATTTCGGTCACTATGCCCTTGAGAAAGGTAACCGGATCAGGCCGTGCTTCCTTGTATAAGTCAAAGCTGTAAATATCCATGCTTTGTACCATAAGGCCGCCTGTTGCAAAGTAGGCTTTTTCGCCCGATGCTGATACAAAAAGGAACGCTTCATCGTAGCTGGTATTTATCGGATAGCCGATATTTACCGGTGTTGACCAGGTTGAATCCTCATTCATCCGGCAGTAAAAAATATCGAGTCCGCCCATACCCAGATGTCCGTCGGAAGTGAAATACAGGGTTTTCCCATCGGGATGGAGAAATGGCGACATTTCGCTGCCGGTTGTGTTGATGGTGGCTGGCAGAGCTACAGGTTCAGACCAGTCTCCGTTGTTTTGCAGATGAGTTACAAACAGGTCCATTCCTCCATTGCGGGCTGATGTAAAATAGATGGTTTTCCCGTCGGGTGAAATGCTGGGCTGACTGTCCCATTCCCTTGAGTTCATTTCATAAAGGTTTACGGGATAGTCCCAGCCGCCTTTGTACCATTGCGACATGTAAATATCGCAGCTTCCCTTGCCGGCTTCGCGGCCACAGGCGGTAAAGTACAGGGTTTTTCCGTCAGGCGAAATCGTGTGTGCACCTTCGTTTCCGGAGCTGTTCAGTTTTTCGCTCAGTGGAATCGCTTGCGTCCATTGACCATCCACCAGTTTACTTGTATAAAAGTCTTCCTGCATTCCGCTGTAGGTTTCAGCGGATGCGCTTTTTATCAGCCGTGTGAAAATGATGGTCGATTCATCGGCAGTGAGTGCAGGCATGTATTCAGAATTCTCTGTATTAACGCCACTTCCAAGCGGTTTCGGATCAAACGGCTTTGGATTTTTGATTTGATTAATGGCGAATTTGCAAACTTCAATACCATGCTCTGCCTGCTTTTTTGGGCCGGGCTTGGGAGAATATTTCAGGAATGTCTCAAAGTTGGGCAACGCTTTTTCATATTGTCCGATTTTTGTTTCCAGCATTCCGACATTGTAGAAGTTGGACGGGAAGAAATCAGGATCAAGCACCAGACTCTTTTCGTAATATTCAACGGCCTTATTGTAGTCCTTTTTTTCTTCGTACAAAGTGCCGATCATAATATATGGCTCGATAAACTTCGGATCATACAGAATGGCGCGTTCAAACGAGCTTAAAGCATCTTCGTAATTGTACCCGTTCAGATAATTTACACCATCATTATATTCCTTAACCGCTTTCTTGTTTTTCGATGTCAAAGGTCTGTCCTGCGCCTGCATGTATACTGAAAACAGCATCAAAACGGCAAATAAAAGAATGTTTTTCATGACATCAGGGGATTTTTATGTATTTGTGAGTCTGAACAGACAAGCGCCATTTCGGATGTTCTGAAATGTATTGTACCAGAAATGGCAGTATTTTGTTCCGGACGCTCCATTCGGGTTGTAGCTGAATGATACAGGATGAATTAGTCTGACCGGCCAGCGCCTCAGCAAAAACCATGTCATTTTCTTCTTCAATGATTACTTTAAGCTCGTGCGCATTTTCCAGCCAATGCGAATGAACGGCCGTTCCTTTTTTCGGGCTAAGGCAGATCCAGTCAAAGTTTCCGCTCGGTTTTTCGCTGCCGGACGTTTCGAGAAAAATCTGAATACCATTTCTGTGTAATTCTGCAGTCAGATAATCAAGATTCCATTTTAGGGGTTCTCCGCCGGTTAGTACAACAGCGCCAAGCTTTGAAGCGACAGCTTCTGCAACAATATTGTCTGCGGGAATCAGTGGATGCAGTTCGGGATCCCATGATTCTTTTACATCGCAGAAACTGCAGCCGACATCACATCCGCCTAAACGTACGAACCATGCGGCTTTGCCTGTATTAACCCCTTCGCCCTGCAGACTGGGAAACTGCTCCATAACCGGCAGCATTCTGCCGTCAACACTTATATCTTCTGAATTCATCATCACAAAGATACAATTTTCTGA
>CAZJOL010000066.1:5792-12266 GCA_964547605.1 uncultured Bacteroidaceae bacterium
TCTGAACCGGCTGACCCTGAAACTCGCCATCCCAGCCAAGATTAGTATCCTTGCTTTCGAAAACCTTTTCTCCGAAGCGATCATAAATATACCACGACATAGACTCAATGAAATTGCTGCGAACAAGTAGTACATCATTTTCCAGATCGCCGTTCGGGCTGAAAATATTGGGGATGTAAAAATCCACTTCGCCGCAGGGATAGTCTTCCGCCAGAATCGTCACACTGTCCGATGCAATACAGCCGCGGCTGTCTGTGACTGTCAGAACGTAGTTGTCGGGAATGAGATTAAGTGTTGTATCTGAAATTGTCGTACCGCTGAGGTCGTATCCGTAGGGTGCTGCGCCTCCTGATATTTCAAGTATCAGTGTTCCGTCGTTCAGTCCCGGACAGGTTTCATCGGTCACTGTGAATGCAATGAATGGGATATTGGCCACTTCAATCACGGATGAATCCTTGTCTCCGCACATCCCTGAGATGGTGTAAACAACATTGGCATTGCCAATTCCTGCAACAGCCGGATTGAATTCACCGGTTGCTGAATTGGTGATCCCATCGCCGCTCCAGGTGCCACCGCTTTGTGCTGCGACAAAAGAGAATGGAGCTCCGTTCAGACAAATATAGGCCACATCGGTTATGGTGGCATCGGCATAAGGTGTTGTCGAAACAATGATTGTATCTGCGTTATGGCAGGTGTGAATATCAGTCACCGTTACCGAATAAGTGCCGGCTGCTGAAACCGGAACAGTCTGCGTTGCAGCACTGGTGCTCCAATTGAAGGTTGCGCCTGCATTGGCTGCATCGAGCAACAAAGTTGTACCTTCGCAAATCGTGGTATCATTGCCGAGATCGACAAAAGGTAATGCATACACATTGATCTGATGGAAAGCGGTGTCATAGCATTGATTGGCCCCAGTCGCAATAACATAAATCACATTGATTCCGGAAACTAAAGGCGACACATCTGCGGTCGCGGTATTCTGACCGGTTGACCATTGATAGGAAACACCGCCTGATGCAATCAGCGTGGTTGTGTTGAACATACAGATTTCTGCTGCACCGGCAATGGCAGGCACCGGAAGCGGCAATACGTCAAAGCTCACGGAATCAGTACTGGCACAGCCATAAATGTCTGTAACAATCACAGTCAGCGTATCGGTGGTGGTCGGTACAAATGTTATACTGGCGCCCGACATGCTGTTTTCCCAGGCATAGGATACACCACCAGAGGCTGTGATTGTTATCGGGTAACTGTAGCAAACCGTTGTGTCTCCGCCAAATGCAATGGTTGGGTAGGGCTGTACGGCCACAGTTATGGAATCAACAAACTTACAACCATTGGCTCCGGTGACTTCCAGAATGTAGGTGTCTGCAGTGCCGGTGTTTATGGTTTGTGTAATGTCGCCTGTACTCCAATCGTAGGCAGCGCCTGCAATCCCAGGTGTCAGCGTTATATTGGTGAATGCGCAGATCGTAGTGTCATTTCCCAGGTTGAATACCGGCAGGGGCAACACATCAACTGTATGGAAGGCCGTATCGATGCAGCCATGAATATCTGTAGCTATTGAGTACACCGTATTGCTGCCCGGTGCTGACCATACAAAATTTGCGTTGCTTCCGTTACTGCCCGATGACCAAAGGTATGAAGCACCACCGGTTACTGAAAGTGACAGGGTATCATTGGCACATACTGTCGGATTCCCTGTGATGACCGGTACCGGCAATGCATACACCATAAATTCAAGACTGTCGGTTTTTGAACAGGTCAGTGCATCCGAAATGGTGACTGCTATGGTGTCAAGCCCGCTTGCGGTGGGCGTAAACGTAATGGTCGATGTGGACATTCCGTTGCTCCACAAATAGGATGTTCCTGTCGGAGCGGTGGCTGTCATGGTTATCGGAGATCCGAAACAGGTGGTGTCGGCTCCGCTGAAAGTGATGACCGGCAGCGACTGAACCGCAACATTGATGGTGTCGCGGAAATGACAGCTGTTGGCATCGTTCAGATCGAGCCAGTAGGTGTTTGCCGATGAAACACTAAGTGTCTGTGTAACTGCTCCGGTGCTCCAGTTGTAGCTGGCGCCTGCAATTCCGGGATCAAGCGTAATGCTTGTCAGGTCGCAAATGATGGTATCGTTGCCAAGCCAGAATTCAGGCAGATTTGTGACGGTTGCTGTGAAAAAAGCAGTATCCGAGCAGCCGTTCACGTCCGTGGCGATTACATCATAATTGAAAGTTCCTGTGGTGTTCCACGCAATATCGATTGAAGGCGTTGTGGCAGCATTGGACCATTCATACGTTACGCCCCCGCTGGCTGAGAGACTGGTTGTGTCATACAGACAAGGAGTGTTGTCGCCAGTGATAAGCGGAACCGGCAATGGATACACCGTAGTCTGAATGCTGTCCTGGGCAGTACATCCGTAGCTGTTTGTAACGGTAACGGTCAGTGTTTCACTGGCCGCTGGCAGGAAGGAAATGCTGTCGGTCGTGAAACCATTTTCCCAGACATAATTGATACCTCCGTCAACGCCCAGATGCATTGAATCGTTGAAACACACCGACGAATCGCCGGTGAAGGTGATTACCGGCAGGGGCTTGACTTTGATGTAAACGGTGTCGCGCTCATAACAAGTGAGATAGGTAGCCACCACACTGATGGTCGTATCCGAAACAATATTGATCTGAATGGAATCATTGGTTGAACCGATGCTCCAGTTGTAGGTCATAGAGCCGGTTGCATGAATGTCAATGGTCTCGCCGTAGCAAACCGAATCCACCGCCCAGATGGTATCAAAGTCCTCAGGACAGGGAACAAATTTTAATATCAGAGCCTCTTGTGCACCGCTCAGAACATTGTCGAAATGCGCTCCGTTGCCGGGATTCTGAAGAGGGAGAGTTGCCGCTGGTGATTTTGAATAGCCGGCAACAAATACATGATCGTTGGGCGAAACGCGGATATCATAGAGCGGATCATCGCCTGAGCCACCAATCACCGTTGCCCATTTCGGATTGAAGGATGAATCGAGCTCCAGCATAAATCCGTCATGTACAGTGGTCCCATTGTTAATAGTGCTATCCACATATGAACCGTCCAGAGGGTTGTATGTATACATACTCAGTTTAGTGCTGCCAACCAGATATGTGTTCTCATGAGAGTCAATGGTAAGGCCATATCCGGTAGCCATACCACCCCCGTAATAAGTACTGTAATCCATCGAACCAACAGAATCAAGTTTAACCAGAAAAGCATTATAGTTTCCAGATAAAGTATCGACATGAAAACCTGCCCCGATGTTGTTGGCTACCGGGAAATCGTTTGAACGTACAGATCCGGTGATGAGCCATTCATTATGCCGGTTGCAGATGATGTCTTTTGGGATGTCGTCTAATGCACCCCCGATAAATGTGTGCATAATTCTCTGCCCATTCTGATTAAACATGGTAAATCCAATATCAAGTAAACCAGATAATGCATCTAAGTAGCTACCCGACATGGTTGAAAATGGTGGAAGATCAGTTGATGCTGAAGGGAGTGCAATGCCAAACCGTCTTACAGAATCGAATTCGCATTGTGGTTGACAATCATCATTAGAACCTCCATAAAAGGTACTCCAGGTCATTGGGAAACCAAGCCCGAATTCTGATATAAAAACATCCAATTTACCATTAGAAATCTCTGTTATAACATTTTGATTATAAGCTCCTGCCTTGGATTGTATTGGAAACTGAACAACGGAATTTGGCTTATTCCAGTTTGCAGCACTATCGGACTTAGTATCCCCAACAACATATAAGTGGTTATTGTAAAACGAGCAATCCCAGGCTGCATCAAAATTGGAGTACCCACCAATAAGAGTACCCCAAATACGTTGGTCATAAATTGGGTTTGTTTTACCGAAAACTATTACAAATGCGTCCTGTGAACCTTTCAATGCAGATTGATTATAGGCACCGGCAAATGGCTGTAATGGAAAATTCGATGATTGAGTGCTCCCTACAATGGCAAAAAAAGTATTGTTGCAATACATATTGTATGGCTTATCCAATCCGCTGCCACCGTAATACGAGGACCAGACGAGTTTCCCATTGTCATTGAATTTTAAGATACCAATATCCGTATTTGTATTGTAGGTGCTGTCCATCCATAATAGTGAAGAATCCATTACCGGAAAATCTGACGAGAGAGTTTCAAGCAGCATGTAAACAAAACCGTCAAGACTCCGCTCAATTATTTTAACCTGGTCATTCCCCGAACCACCAAAGAAGGTGGCCCACACGAGGGGTGGGTCTATGGTGAGTGTTTGTCCGTCCTGCAGGGCAGGCAGGTTATTGGCTGAAAAAGTCAGTATGTTTTCCTGCAGATTTTGCTTGATATCGACAGGTTCACCGGTGGAGAGAAAAGAAACCAGTGGCCCTTCGGTAAGCGTGCCGTAGGAGGTATGAATGGTCAGTTTTTCGTTTTCAAAACTCAGCTTGTTCTGCCCGTCAATACTCAGTTTGATGCTGTTGAGGTCGGCTCCCTGATGAAGAATGAAATTGTATTTGATGTTTTCGTCCTGCACCACAAACTGCCAGTCAATACCGGGGTACACATTTTTGAGTGTAACTGTCCGGACCGGCTTCATATTCTCCAGTCCCTGCGGTACGAGGCCGTTGTAGATACTTACTGTGCGGTCATTGGAATATTCCACTTCTGCTTTGTCGGAGCATATTTTTGCGCCAATGGCCGTCACATCTACGCGGTGGCTGTAAACCGTGGTTTTTTCCAGGCTGAGTTTCGGATCTGCCTGATCATTGCCTTTCTCAGGAATGATTTCAATTTTCTTGAAAACATACGAAATCCCTGTTTTGGTCAGGTAGAAATCGAGTTGTGGCGTGTTCATGTAAAACAGCACATGATCTGCCGGGGTTCCGTCGGAATTCGAAACCTGCCCCTTGTTTTCGAGCATTGTGGGAGCGGTTTTGCCCAGATCGGAAGTCTGTGCAATGGCAAATCCCGAAAAAAGCAGAAAAATAGCTACAATCAATAATCGCATAGTGGTCAAATTACTGCGTTAAGACAATTATATTAAGAGAACGTTGCAGTGCAAAGTTAGATATTTTTAACGTTGGGCTATCTTAAAAGTGCCAATAGCAGCATAAACAAAAACTCTTTAAGGCGACCGACCTTCAAGATTCCGGAATGCAATGAAGGACCTGGAAGAGTCGGAAGCTGTGGCCTCTTGCCAACTATTCCATGTTCTCCGCGGAGTTTATACTGCTCCGTAGTGCTGCGAACAATGGAATGTTGGATTGTCGGCTTGTTTTGAGACTTCCTCGTTAAAATAGGGAGCAAAGCTTCAAAATCGTATTTTTGCACAAAAAATCATGCACCGATACAGCAAAATACAACTGTTTTCACTGGTTGAAAAAATATTTCTCAAAGCCGGTTGTTCCCCCGACAATGCACGTACTGTGGCAAACATGCTGATAGCCGCTGAAATGCGCGGCATTCCGAGCCATGGATTGATGCGGATCAAGGATTATATCGGCCTTTGGCAGAAGGGCCGCATGAATATGAGTCCCGATCTGAAAATCGTGCATGAAACCCCTTCAACAGCCACAGTTGACGGCGACCTTGCTCCGGGCATGGTGGCCGGAAAATTTGCCATGGAACTGGCCATCCACAAAGCGGAGCAGGTGGGATCGGGCTGGGTGGCCGTGCGCAATTCAAATCATTTTGGCATAGCCGGTTTTTACACCATGATGGCCGCACAAAAGGATATGATCGGATTTGCCATGACCAATGCAAATGCGCTGGTGGCGCCCACTTTCAGCATCGACCGCATGCTGGGTACCAATCCGATTGCTTTTACTATTCCCGGTAAGGACGAGCCGGCTTTCACAGCCGATTTTGCCACTACGCCCATCGCACGCGGAAAGCTTGAGCTGATGGAAAAGCAGGGAAAAGAATCGCCTCAGGGTTTTGTGCAGGATGCTGAAGGCAAGGCCACATGCGATCCTTCGGTGTTGCGACGCGGTGGGGCCATTCTGCCGCTGGGCGGCGATTACGAACATGCCAGTCACAAAGGCTATTGTCTGGGTGCTATGGTCGATATTTTATCAGCAATATTGTCAGGTGCCAATTTCGGTCCTTTTGTTCCGCCACAGGTTGCGTACCTCGATCCTAAACCGGGCGCTCCGGGAGCTGGACTGGGACATTTCTTCGGTGCCATCCGCATTGATGGTTTTCGGCCTGCTGATGAAGTGAAGGAATACATGGACCTTTGGATAAGGACATTCCGGCAGTCGAAACCCGCTGATGGCCGCGAGCGCGTAATCATTCCCGGCGAGCCGGAACTGGCGCGCGAACAGGAGTACCTGCGCGACGGAATTCCGGTTGTTCCGCAGGTGTGGCAGGAACTGGCGGCCACCGCTTCGTCGCTGGGCATTTCGGAAGAGAATTTGACTGTCTGACAAAACGACACATTCAGAC
>CAZJOL010000067.1:0-12173 GCA_964547605.1 uncultured Bacteroidaceae bacterium
TATCGAAATTCTGAAAGAGCATTTCCCGGATATTTTCAGGAATTCGTTATTGTAGGTGTTTATGAACGAAGCTGGTGCAATAATTTTATTTGCTGTTTTTTTTGGAGGGTTAATGTACCTCAAATTCAGATTCCCGGCCATGTTTCTAACAGCGAGTGAATCGGAAACCGAGCAAGGCGCCTATATTCCGTTGCATCACCATGAAGCCGACATTGATAAAATTCTGCAGGCCGAAATGTATTATTACAGAACGTTATCGTCAACGCAAAAAGCAGAATTTATAAAGCGCATCATTGTGTTCAACATGAGTACTGTTTTCTTCCCGCAAGACCCATTGAAACTCGAACCGCGGCACGTTGTGCTGATTTCAGCCACGTTCGTTCAGATAACTTTCGGACTTGACAAAAGTCTGCTGGGATATCTGAATAATATAAAAGTTTTTCCGGCACATTATCTCGACCCGCACACCAAGCGGCAATACAAAGGAGAGGTGGATGTGAACGGAATGATTTGTTTGTCGTGGGAAGATTTCGAAATCGGGTTACGTGATTCACAGGATGGTCGCAACGTGGGACTGCATGAGCTTGGGCACGCTTTCGCGATTGAGATTATTGAGAAAGATGCCAGTTATCATCATTTGCTCATGAAGCTGAAACCTGTTTTTCTTCGTGCAAAATTTGAAATCAACAATCCCTATCATCGCCATGGATTGCTGCGTGAATACGGCTATTCAAACATGCATGAGTATTTTGCCGTGGCGACAGAATTGTTTTTTGAAAAACCGGAATATCTGGCAAACTCAGGATCTCCGCTCTACAGCGAGCTTTGCGATGTATTCAATCAGGATCCGTATAAGCAATACCAGGCCTATGAGGCGCAAGGCAAGGCATGAGCGAAAAGTTATAATGTTAGAATGATAAAAAGTTTAAAGGCGATGATGGAGCATGCGGCTTGGGCTCCGTTCGGCGTAGTCTTTTTTTAATTTTTGGTTGGCATTAGTCTCCAGACTAATGCCAGCAGATTATTCTTTTAGGACTACGCCGGACGGAGATAAATACTTCTTAGCCTCATCTGAGAGCTGATTGCTGATCACTGACAACTGAAAACAATAATGTAACGCTTGTAACGACTGTAACGCTTGTAACGCGTAACGTCTGTATCGCTTGTAACGCGTAACGTTTGTAACGTCCTATTTCAGAAAATCATCAATCTTTGTCGAGAGCGTGATTACATTGGGAGAGCCCGCCAGATGATAGGCAGAGCGCGCATAGGAGAAATAGAATTTCTTGATCCGGAATCCGAAGCCCCAGCTGAGACCAACGGTTGACAAACGCGAAGCCACGGTGAGCTCTTTTCTCCGCTGATAATTGTAGCCGATGCGCAGTGAAAAAGATTTTCCCGGAGCCAGCTCTGCGCCGATAATAAAATGTCGCATCAGCTTATCGCCGAAAGCACTTAATTTTCTTTCTTCAATGATTAATCCTGTGAGCGGATCATATTCGGCATCGGCCTGATTGTAGTAGCGGATGTCCCATTTATAAAGGTGATGTGCCAGCACCGAAAAACGCAGTGGCATATGCAGCAGCCGCTTCGAAACACCCAGCTGGACATCGAAAGGCAATGGTTCAGACACACCCTGAACGTAAGTATTCATCTGTCTTCCTATGTTACGAACCGCCAACGTAGCACTTACATATTTATCATCGTTAAAATAACTGCCGGCCACATCGACTGCAAGGCCCGATGAAACAGCTTTGTAAAGATCGGAATAAATGAGCTTTGCATTGGCTCCGATCGAAAAGTTGTCATGCAGTTTCCGGCCCCAGCCCATGGTGATGGCCATATCATAGGCATTGAATTCGCCCATGGAATTTCCGTAAATGTCGGTCTCCTGAAAGGTGCCATAGTTCAGGTATTGCACGCTTCCGGCAAAGGATCCGATTTTATCAAAGGTGTGGGAATAAGTGACAAAGCCATAATTGATATCGGAAAAATAGTCCGTGTAATTGATGGACAGCCCGGTGTGCATCGAATCGCTGATATAGGATGGATTGGCAAGTACCAGACTCACATCATTGTCGTGGATGCTGGCCATATTGCTGCCAAGTGCCGTCAATCTCGAGCTGTTGGAAAGCTCAAGAAAAGAAAACACCTGGTTGGCCCCGTTTTGAGCCATCAGAGCCAGCGGCATAAGTAACGATATAAACAGAATGAAATGCTTCACAGATTGGTTTTGTGTGTAACAACGGGTAAAGGTAAAAATTATTTTGTTGAAGGCAAGAACAGGAACAAGGTCATGATTAAGGTTTAGAGGTTGATGGGTTTAGAGGTTGATGGGTTTCATCATAGCTAACAGCTTCAGCTGTCAGTACATATTGCGCCATCTTGTCACGTTCCACGTGAAGCCCCGGGGATAATAAAACGCGCGCAGCACCCGAAAAGTTAGTCGGTCAATAAGCCAGATTCCAGCCCAGCTTCGATTCCCAGCTCTTTTTCACCTGCACAGGGCGGGGCAGCGTGAAAACTTTTTCCGGTTGTAAACGTTGATCAAAATTCCCCGGAGTCCACTCTCCATCTTTGTTTTCATCAACAATAATTTTTAATTCGTATTCCCCCGGCAACATGTTTTTAAAAATAATTTGTTCTGTTTCCGCCGATGAAACCAAAGTGTAAGTCTTTTCCTTCGAGCTTGCAGACACAATCAGCGTCTTGCCCGGCAGATTCATCAGATCGATTTGCAAGGATCCGAGTTCGCTTTCCGGAACCATTCTGAAACTGATTTTTGTGCTGTCGTTTTTGTATCCGAAAATATCGGTTGCTGCACCTTTTTTTATAATAAGTACAGCATTGTCGCCTGGTTTACATTCTTGTGACAGTTGCCACCGGCGACCATACTCATCCGCTTTTATGAATGAAACAGGAATGGTATCCTTGTTCAGCGAAAAAATGATTTTTGATGTGTCCCAGCTTGCAATCGGAACCGAGCAGGTCAGAAAGAAATTTTCACCGGGAATAATTTTTTCAAACACTGCTGATGAAACAAATTTCAATAGTGTATCCGTCGAATAATCTTTTTTGCGCCCTTTATATTTTAGCACCTGAGCAAGTGTATCACTGAATAATCCGTCGCGGATAATGTATTTGAGAGAATCAGCTTCTTTCCCATTAATATAGAAAATGACAGTATCCTTTTTTTCATTCCACTCATACGTGGTTTCACCGGTTTTATTCAGTATTGTTATTTGCGGATTTGCAAGCTGGATGCGGAATGAAGAACGTACCGTATGATAATGGATCATTTCCGTTTTCAGATGCTTCTGGATTTTTGACTTTTCCGCAAACAGATAGAGATTGGCCGAATCGACAGTGTTTTTCGCGGCAGACAGAATGAACGGCTCATTCAAAAATGCGATTCTTTCATCCGGCACATCAAATTTGAAATTGGAATTATTATCCTCCAATGCGCATAAATAGTACGTCCCGGGTGCAATGTTGCGGAATCTGAATGCACCCTTGTCGTTCACGTGTGCTATATAAACCGGTAGTGTATCGCGCAGATCTGAAAGGCTCCGATACAACATAACCCAGGCCTTATCGGTGAATCTGTTAGTGAATGCATCGCCTGCAAATCCGCTCAGCGAGCAGCTGTCGAGAAATGATCCGGTTGAGAAAACATAGTCAAGCCCTGCGGCAGGATTGTTTTCGGTAATATCCTGCACGGCATTGCCAAAGAAAATATGATAGGTTGTGTATGACAACAACGAATCCTTCAGCTCGATTTTCACTTTTTTCCCCTGCACCGAAAACTCCGGTTTTTCTTTTGGAAAAGGATTAATGATGACCTGGCTGTTTGGATTGTTCAGCTTTACAAATTCGTCAAACTCAAGAATGATTCTGGTGGAGCCGAAATTGACCGATGAGTCGGCAGGGACTGCAGCAGCCATTTTGGGCGCTGTTCTGTCAGTAGGACCACCGTTCGGCTTTTCAACCGTTGCGCAAGCAGTAATGAAAAACAAAATGCCAAGCGAATACATAAAACGCAGCATTGTATTTTGTCTCGCCTTTACCATTATATAATTTATGTAGCCTTTCAACTTTATAAACTTTATAAACTTTCTACTTGTTTTTTCCCAGCAGCTCAAACATCTTCTGCTTATAGGCCTCTACGCCTGGCTGATCAAATGGGTTAACCCCAAGCGTGTAGGCGCTCAGGGCGCACGCAAATTCGAAGAAATACATGATTTCACCAATCGTAAACTCGCTCAGTTCTGGCATTTCGAGCGCCAAAACAGGGACTCCGCCCTGCGCGTGTGCAAACCTTGTTGCTTCTTCGGCTTTGCGGTTTACATAACTCATGTTTTTCCCCTCAAGATACAGCAGTTCGTCGCTGTTGCTGTTCAGCACAGGTATTTCAATGTCCTTTGCCGGTTTTGCAACCGAAAGAAAGGTTTCGAATAGCACACGGTTGCCGTCCTGGACAAACTGTCCGAGTGAATGCAGATCAGTAGTAAACACCAGCGAAGCAGGGAAAATACCTTTTTGGTCTTTGCCTTCGCTTTCGCCGAACAATTGTTTCCACCACTCGCTCAGCGTTGCAAGCTGCGGACAGAATGTGCTCTGCAATTCAACATGCTTGCCCTGACGATACAGTATCTGCCGGATGGCGGCATAAAGCAAGGCCTGATTTGTACCGATGGTGCTGGCTGATGATAATTCTTTCTCACATTGTGCAGCGCCTTCCAGTAGTTCGCGTATAGAAAAGCCGCAGAGCGCCAGGGGCAGCAGTCCGACCGGAGTCAGCACTGAGAAACGTCCGCCGATGTCGTCGGGAATAACATAGGTCTCATAGCCCTGTGAATCGGCCAGCGTGCGCAATGCGCCTTTCTTTTCATCGGTGATGGCAATTATTCTTTGTGCTGCATCGCTGCCATATTTCTCTTCCATCTGTGTTCGGATGAGCCGGAAAGCGATGGCTGGTTCGGTGGTGGTACCTGACTTTGAAATGACAACCACAACAGGATTACGCTCTTTAAGGTGCTGCATGAGCAGTGCATGATAGCCTGCGTCGAGCTGATGGCCGGCAAAAATCATTTCAGGTCTGGGCTGTCCGATAGGCGGTGTGAGTGCATCATAAACCGCTCTGGCTCCCAGATAGCTGCCTCCGATACCAATCACCACAATCACATCGGGATTGAATGCTGAAATCCGGCTGCAGGTTTTTTCAATCCGGGCAATGATATCACCGGAATCAAGCAGGGCGGAAGGCCATTGCACCCAGCCCGTAAATTCTGAGCCGGCGCCGGTTTTCGCAATAAGTGATTTTTGGGCCTGCTGCAACGCCGGCTCAATATCCGAAAAGTCTTTCTCAGATATAAAATTCTTCACTAAATTTACATCCGCTTTTGTTTTCATACATTTGTGCTTGCAATGGTCAAAGGTACAAACTATATAAAAACAAAAATGCAGGAGTGGCGTCCTGCATTTTGTGATAAACCAATAAATAAACCAAAAACCTGAAAATATTTTTTGTGAGTTGCAATCAGATTTTACTCCACAAAGATAAATCAGGGGCACGGGCTCTCTTGTTAATGGGTGTTAAGAAGTGTTAATAATTGTTAATCGCAGACGATGACTAAGGAAACCAGACTGAAGACAATTATAATTGCTGTGTCGGCAGTAGCGCTCATTGGGATTGCTGCCATTCAGTTTTATTATATCCGCACGGCCGTTCATGCCAGTGAAGTCACTTTCGATCGGAATGTGAACGACGGGATGTCGAAAATCATTTTCCAGATGGAGAAATCCGAGGTTGCATCACAAGTACGAAGCAAGCTGAAATCGTTTTCGCGTGAACAGGATCTCATAAACACCCTGGACTCACTCAATCAGGAAATGTTCCGGTCATTGCAGCAGATTGGCATCGACAGCATGCGTACTGACAGTGTCATTCGCCAGACACGAAATGCAATCAGCGAAAAAGTGGCCATGAACCAATATGGTGAATACCTTAAAAATATTGACACATCAAAGATCGAAACGGAAGTGATTATTCCTCAAGCTGATTCTCTTATGTGGATGGAGTTGCCATTTGCTTTAAAGGAAAAAAAGGAAAGAGCCGAGGCCCAGAAGAACCTGCAGACCATTCAGGAAAGAAAAATGGATCAGCTTTACCGCAATGTTGACCGTTTTTTGCGAAGGACTTATCTTATTGGTGATGTGATGGAGGATTTTTTCAACATCAATCACTTTTTCCCGGTTGAAAGCCGTATTGATTCTGCTAATCTCGACTCGATGATTCGGACAGAACTTGCTTTCAGAGGCATCAGTGCAGAAGTTGTTTATGGAATATACAGCACAAAACGCGATACTGTAATCATGCAGAGTGTGCCTGGATATGAGGACAAACTGCTTAATTCGAATTTTGGATACCGCTTGTTTCCAAGCGACATGTTTTCATCGCCCGACTACCTGATGCTGTATTTTCCGCACAAAAGAAAATTCATCTATTCCGAAGTTTCCGGAATGCTTCTGCTCAGTTTGTTTCTGGTAGGTGTTATTGCGGTTTCCTTTTTCTTTATATTGTTCAATCTTCTGCGCCAGAAGCGGCTTTCGGAAATGAAAACGGATTTTATCAACAACATGACTCATGAGATAAAAACGCCGATTTCGACCATATCACTGGCCTGCGAAATGCTTTCGGATAAAACCACTTCGCTTGAGGCAGAACAAAAAGCCGGTTTCGTAACCATCATTGCTGAAGAAAACAAGCGGCTTGCGGCCATGGCTGAAAAGATTCTGCAGACTGCCATTATCGACCGCGGACGCATGGACCTGAAAAAGGAAAGAACCGATATTCACCGGCTGATTGAAAAATCAGTGAACAATATACGTCTTTGGGTGGATCAGAAAGAAGGATTCGTTGAAGCAAGCCTAAATGCAGCAAACCATTTTGCAGAGGTTGATCCGGTGCATTTCGAAAATGTGATTTTCAACCTGCTCGACAACGCAATCAAATATTCACCGCATCATCCTGAAATTTTTATCAGGACTGAAAACACAAATGGTCATCTGGTCATTACCGTTCGCGATAATGGAATCGGTATTGAAAAGAAGGAACTGAAAAAAATATTCGACAGTTTGTACAGGGTTCCAACAGGAAATATTCACAACGTAAAAGGTTTCGGACTTGGCCTCTGCTATGTGAAAGCAATCATTTCGAGCCATGAAGGCCACATTGGCGTTGACAGTGAAATAGGGAAGGGGACAATATTCACCATTAAAATTCCGGTTTTGCATGAAAAACAATAAGATTTTTATTCTGTTGGCCGAGGATGATGTTAACATGGGTCTTATCCTTCAGTCGTTTCTCACAGCAAAGGGCTTCGACGTACTGCTGGCCCGCAACGGGGTTGAGGCATTGTCGCTTTTCAATCAGAATACGGGAATCGACATGGCGCTGGTCGATGTGATGATGCCTGAAAAAGACGGGTTTTCACTGGCTGCCGATCTGAAGGCCATGTCACCTGCCTTGCCGCTCATTTTCCTTACGGCCAAATCAATGCAGGACGATATACTCAAAGGATTTGAAATCGGTGCCGATGATTATATCACCAAGCCATTCAGCATGGATGTGTTGCTGGCCCGTATTACCGCACTGATAAACCGCTCGGTGAATATCCAGCGCGATTCCGATGCGCCTCACCAGCTTGGAAAACTTTTGTTTGATTTCAGCCGTCAGACAATTTCCGATGGAAAAGAAGTGGTGAAAATGACTTCGAAAGAAGCACAGCTTCTCAAATTGCTGGCAGAAAACAAGAACAACGTGACTGACCGCAAACTGGCGCTGGAAATGATCTGGGGCAACGACGACTATTACAGCTCGCGCAGCATGGATGTGTATATCACAAAGCTTCGCAAGATGCTTAAAATGGACAAATCCATCGAACTGATCAATGTACATGGTCAGGGGTATAAACTCATGTGCAGCTGATTTTGTATTTTTGCAATCCGCTATGGAAATGTCAGAGAATATTCAACATAATTCAGCACAGGAACTCATGGCCGTTGCCAACGAATACTGCTGGCTTATGGAAAATATTTCCGGATTCGATGCAGACAAGGTGCTTGAATTTATGCGGAAAATTTTACCGCTGCTCTATGTGAAAGGTTGTGCGATCAATGTCCCCGAAGGGGCTGATGAAGCCGATATGCAGCGATATGTCACCGAAGAGAATTACGAGATTATTTTCAATGATGTTCGTAATAAACTGAAACAATTTGAAAAATTCCATCTTTATAATCCTGATCTGAAGGAGACTGAGGAAAAAAGCACAGCCGAATGTCTGACCGATATTTATCAGGATCTGAAGGATGGTCTGATTGCCTATACAAAAGGACTGGAGGCCGAAAAAGCAGCTGCATTGTTATGTCTCAGGCTCTGGTTCCCGGAGCGGTGGGGTGCACACGCTGCCAATCTGCTTCCTTCACTGCACAACATATTTGAAAAAAAACAATCAACTGAACAAACTGGAACAGAGTTTGATTAATCCGGCGCCATGAAAAAAATTCTTCTTTTTGCTGTTTTGTCACTGACAGTTTTGTCACTCTCCCTCGGACAGGGATACAAAATCACCGTAAAAATTAACGGACTTTCCGAAGACACCCTGCTGTTGGGATATTATTACGGAAAGTACCAATATGTCAGGGATACTGTTGCCCTGGATAAATCCGGAAAAGGTGTTTTTGAGACGAAGGATACCGTGGGTGGCGGGATTTACTTTATTGTAATGCCCAATAAAAATTTCATCGAGTTTGTGCTTGATAAGGAACGTGAATTTTCGATTGAAGCTGATACCACTGACCTTGTGAAAAGTGTCAGAGCCAAAGGATCCTCCGATAATACATCCTGGTTTGCATACAAGGTTTTTATTGCAGAGCGGGGGACAAAGATTGATGCATTGGGCAAGACGCACAAACGCCTGCAGGATGCCGGAAAAGAAGATTCTGTAAAGATTCTGGAACAGCAAATGAAGGACATCAATACAGAGGTTGCGGACTACAAAAACAAATTCATCAAAGACAACCCGAAGTCACTGGTGTCCAGAATTTTCGATTGTTCACGTGAACCTGAAATTCCTGAAACACCGCTCCTCCCGAACGGACGCAAGGATTCGACTTTTGCTTACCGGTATTTTCGTGCACATTTCTGGGATATGTATGATTTCACCGACGACCGGCTGTTGCGCACACCCATTTATCATGCGAAACTCGATCAGTATCTGACAAAGGTTGTACCTCAGATTCCGGACACACTGATAGCCGAAATCGATGTGATCATTGAAAAAACGCGACCCAACAAGGAAGTTTTCAAATACACGGTCTGGTATCTTACCCATTATTACGAAACATCGCAGGTGATGGGAATGGATGCCGTGTTCGTGTTTCTTGCCGACAAGGTTTATCGCCCGGGAGATGCATTCTGGGTTTCGGACAATGTGAATAAAAAAATCCTGGAACACGCCGATAAACTCAAACCTAATCTTATTGGTAAAACAGCTCCGGAACTCATTTTGCTGGGCCTCGACAATCAGCTCATTTCTATGCATTCCATTCCGGCAACATACACCATTCTCTATTTCTGGGATCCTTCCTGTGGCCATTGTAAAGTTGAAACCCCAAAGCTGGTTGAATATTATAACAAGGTGAAAGATACAATGGATATGAAGGTTTATTCTGTTTGCTCAGATACCAATCTCACAGCCTGGAAAAATTATGTTACTGAGAAAAAAATGGAAGCTTTCATTAATGTGAATGGAACCCGCACTGCTAAAGGGAACTTTCATGATCTGTATGATATTTTTTCTACACCGGTTGTTTATATTCTCGACAGTAAAAAACGCATTATCGGTAAGAAAATTCCGGTTGACCAGATTGGAAACTTTCTCGAGTTTTACCGTAAACACCCAACACTGAAGGATTGATCTGTGAGTAATTCTTTTTCAAGGCGAATACGGACTCAGGGCATTGCATTTGCCATGACCGACGTGCTCGCCATGACGGGCGTTTACATTTTTTCGAAAATATTTCTCACCGACCTGCCATTTCCTGTCTTTGGTGTTTACTGGTTTTCCGCGGGATTAATCTGGAATCTTATTCTTTCTTTTTTTGTTCCAGGAACGTATTCGAAATTCGAAATCAAAGGATCTTATATTATATTTCTGGCAATTGTCGGAATTCTTGACATGACCGCTACCATTCTCTGGTTCGAAGCGGTTGACAAAACCGACAATCCATCACTGGTTTCATTCATGACCAACATCAGCCCCGTTTACGCAGTGATTCTTGGATATGTTTTTCTCAAGGAAAAACTTTCGCTGAGCGAAGGCATTGGTATTCTTGTCACATTGGCCGGTGCCTTGCTGATCGGCTACAGAAGCGACTTTACGCTGAGCAGATTTCTTTTTTCAGGGGCCGGCATCATTCTGATTTCGTCGCTCATCAGCCAGGGAGGAAAAGTAATTCTGAAAACAAGAATCAAAAATTATCATCCCATTGTACTCAGCATGAACCGTGTTGTTTTTTTGCTGGGATTTTCGGTTTTGTTTGTTTTCATCTACGATTATTCGCTCGAAATCGGATTGGATACAATTCTGTACATAGCACTCGGAGCGCTCATGGGGCCTGTGATTTCAGCGTTTGCAGGATACAATGCACTGGCCAGACTTAAAGTCTCTACCTGGTCAATATTAAGCACCAGCCGCTCGTTTTTCGTCATGCTGGTTTCCTATTTAATATTGCATAATTTGCCCGACACGATCCAGATCGCCGGCGGATTGCTCACTGTGGCAGGTGTTGTTGTGATTTCGCTTGCCCGCGTGAAATAGCAAGCCGCACAACGCATTGCGAGTTGAAAGTTAATAAAGTCATCAGGTTCATAAAGGTGACGTAGACGCATGCGGCATGCGGTGCAATGTACAATGCGTAAATCATCACACATCACTCCCTAAAGCCTAACGCCTTATGCCTGTTGCCTTACGCCTCACCTATAGTGCTTAACCATTTTGAATCATGAACAGCGAACAAGGATTTTCGAAGTAAGAAGTGAATTGTGAAGTAAAATACAATGATGTATCGTTCGATATTCTTACTTCCTCTTGATCCGTAAGGATGCACGGATTGTTCTTTGTTCAGAGTTCTTGACCTCGACCTTGACCTTGTCCTTTACCTTGACCTAACTGAAATTGCTCAGAAACAAAGTCACAAAGCGGTAATCGAGTATGATCATGAAAATCACTCCGTACAAAGCGCCGAAAAAATGCGCGTCGTGACCGATATTGTCTTTTCCCCGGCGGCCCATATACCACGAATAGATCAGATACAGGATTCCGAAAACAAAGGCGGGGAGCTGGATTGGAATAGGGAAAATCATCAGGCCCGACATCGGATACATGAGAATATACGCAAAGGTGATTCCGGAAACGGCTCCTGATGCGCCCAACGCCGAATACTGCGGATTGTTCAGATGGCGTCCGTAGGAATACATGGATGAGAAAATCAATCCGCCGAAATACAGCAACATGAAATACAGTGTGCCTTCGGAGCCATAGATGAATTTCAGCGATTTTTCTACAACCTCACCGAAAATATACAGCACCCACATATTGATAAAGAGATGCATGAAATCGGCATGAATGAAACCATGCGTAATGAAGCGGTACCATTGGTTTTCGCGCTTGATCTCCCAAGGATAAAAAAGAAGATGGGCAAACAGCACACGGTTGCTGAAAGCAATGAGCGACACTGCAACGGTGACAATTATAATGATCAGAGTGATACTCATTGTTTATGGTTGGTGATATTGTGGTTGTGTGAAATCAATTTCAGATCCGAGAACACTATGCGGAATGAGATATACTGCCAATTGCAGAATGCATGCAGCCAGCACCCAGCCACGCTTTTGAGGATTCCTGCGAATGATGAAATATGCAACAACCCAAAGAATAAATGAAATGGCGGTTTTGTTGTCGGTCAGGTCGTGACCGAAAGGCCAGCCGGTCCAGTATGCATCAAATGCATATTTCTGAACAATTGGGCCAAGAATAAGTCCGCCTATCAGCAACGTCAGCATGGACCAGAATGTGAGACTTACCAGTTGTTTGCGGCGTTTGATGGCC
>CAZJOL010000068.1:0-12100 GCA_964547605.1 uncultured Bacteroidaceae bacterium
TGTGCAAAGCAATCATCCCGGGCAATCCCATGGCTTCGTAAAATGCAAGATTCGGCTTATAGGCAACAGTGTATTGAATGGTGGCATCCACTATTGCCTTGTTGAATTCGAAAATGGCATTCTCAGCGCTGCGTCCTTCTTTGATGTGTGCGGGGATTTTGGCCAGCTCGGAATCCAGTCCGACACAAAGCACTGATTTCTTTTTGAAAACGAGATCGGTAAGTTCCTGTCTGTTCATACTGAAATGGGTTATATGTTTACGCCTTCCTTGAGTCTCTCTGTATTTTCTGCAATCTGCAGTGCATCTATGAATTGCTGTATATCACCATTCATCACCGATGGCAGATTGTACACCGTCATGCCGATACGGTGATCCGTAACACGGCTTTGCGGATAGTTGTACGTTCTGATTTTGGCAGAACGGTCGCCCGAAGAAACCAGTGTTTTGCGCTGACTGGCAATTTTATCAAGATATTTCTGGTATTCAATCTCAAAAATACGGCTGCGAAGAACTTTCAGCGCCTTGTCGTAGTTTTTTATCTGACTGCGTTCATCCTGACACTGAACAACAATACCGGTCGGGATATGCGTGAGCCGGATGGCCGAATACGTTGTGTTGACAGATTGTCCGCCAGCTCCTGATGAGCAGAATGTGTCCTTTCTGATGTCAGATTCCTTAATGTCAACATCCACTTCGTCAGCCTCGGGCAAAACGGCAACTGTGGCAGCGGATGTGTGAATACGGCCCTGTGCCTCGGTTTCAGGCACGCGCTGTACACGATGTACACCGGATTCAAATTTCAGTGTACCGTAGGCACTGTCTGCATTTACATTCATTATTATCTCCTTGTAGCCGCCCATGGTTCCTTCAGTAAAATCAACAATTTCGTATTTCCATTTACGGTTTTCAAGATAGCGCGTGTACATTCTGAATAAATCGCCGGCAAAAAGACTGGCTTCGTCACCACCGGTTCCGCCGCGGATTTCAATAATGCAGTTCTTTCTGTCCTGCGGATCAGATGGCAGAAGCAGGATTTTTATATCCTCTTCCATCTGATCTTTCTTCAGAATCAGTTCATCGAGTTCGGCTTTCGCCATCTCACGGAACTCATCATCCTTTTCTGTCTGCAGAATATTTTTCGCATTGTCAATATTCGACAACACATTTGAATAATCAAGATAGGCCTCCGACACCGCTTGTAACTCTTTATATTCCTTGTTCAATGCCACATACCGCTTCATATCGGCAATTACATCCGGTTCAATCAGCATGCGGCCAATCTCTTCCCACTTCTCGTGTACCTCTTTCAGTTTCCCAAGTATGTCCATTTTTTATATCGCTTTCGTAAAAATTCCAAAGGGTGTATTCAATTCAACTTCGGCTTTATCCGAAGCTTCGCAATGTCCGATTATCTGAGCTTCAATGCCGCATCCGGCAGCCATCTGTATCATTTCTTTCGCCGATTTTTCATCGGTGTAGATTTCAAGACGATGGCCCATGTTGAATGTCCGGTACATTTCTTCGGCTTCCGTTCCACTCTTCATAATCAAATCGAAAACAGGCGGAATTTCGAAGAAATTGTCCTTGATCACTTTCAGCTTGTCAATAAACTTAATGCATTTGAACTGCCCGCCACCCGTGCAATGAACCAATCCATGCACAGAGCCGCGCATTTTTTCAAACACATTTTTCATCAGTGGCAAATAGGTCCTGGTGGGCGACAGCACTAATTTACCCATGTCGATTCCATCGACCGGCGACGCCTGCGTGAGCTTATGACGACCGAGGTACGCAAACGCTTCGATAACCGGATCGTAAGTCTCCGGGAAGCTTTGCCCGACAGAAAAATCAAAAATATCATGTCGAGCCGATGTAAGTCCGTTGCTTCCAATACCGCTGTTGTAGCGGTCTTCCCACTCGCATTGTCCATACGATGAAAGTCCGACTATGACATCGCCAGCGGCTATTTTCTCATTGCTGATAAAGTCTTTTCTGTTTACAAATCCAAGTGCCGTTGCATCAACAATAATGGTACGCACAAGGTCGCCGACATCCGCAGTTTCGCCGCCCGAAAGCACAACATCAATTCCGTATCGTTTCATTTTTTCGCGGAAACGGATATTACCTTCAATGATGGCGGAAATCACTTCGCCTGGCACCAGATGCTTGTTGCGGCCAATGGTTGAAGAAACAAAAAAATGGTTGTCGATTCCGACACAAAGCATGTCGTCGGTGTTCATTACCATGGCGTCGGTAGCTATATCCTGCCATACACTCAGATCACCGGTCTGCTTCCAGTACGCATAGGCAAGCGCGCTTTTGGTGCCGGCACCATCAGCATGAAGTACAATCAGTTTTTCAGGATCGGCCGGATCAGCATCGGCGCGGCAGAATGCGCGTTCGAAACTGCCATGCCCGATTTTTCCGGCAGCAGCATGCACTTCCTCTTTTCCTGAAGAAACACCACGATGCAGATATTTGTCGTTGTTCATGTTTGTAAAATTAAAAAGCATTCCCTGATAAAAGGGAATGCCATTTATTTATTGAAAATAACCTAATAGTGTCTGTTGCAGAGAACTGCACAGAATCCGGCAGTATGAAGATTGTTATCAGTTACCACCTTCACCTCCGCCCGGGGTTTCAGTTTTTGGAGCTTCTTCCTCATTGCCCTCCCCCTCTTCTTTGTCATCATTGATAATCTGAATCTGCGGATTGACAGGCGTGTTGGTGCTGGCTTTGGGAACATAGTCCGTTCTGAGAATCTGGAAAGTGGTACGACGGTTCAACTGGTGAGCTGCTTCTTTTTCACCTTCGGTTGCCAGGCCGTTGATAAATTCTTCAGTCATGACCTGCCCTTTGGTGAACGAATAATCCTTGCCTTTGTAATTGACGGTTTTGTCTTTCTCAAGAACACGCGGCACGCGCTCGCCATAACCTTTCGGGACAAGTCGATCCGGCTCAATTCCCTGACTGATGATATAGTCAACACAACTTTTTGCACGTTTGTATGAAAGTGTGTCGTTGTATTCGTCAGAAGAGCGGATATCAGTGTGTGAACCAAGCTCAATTACCAGTGTCGGATTTTCCTTCATGATGATAACCAATCCATCAAGACTGTCTTCGTATTGGGGCTTCAGGTCCCATTTTGCAAGATCATAAAGAATGTCGGGCAGTACAATCGGTTTCTTCGGAATTGGCACCAGATAATAATCATGAACAAGATCTTTGCTCACTTCAAGTCCAACCGTGGTTTCCTTGCCCTTCTCCGAGTAATAATCAGGAAAAGTAACCATCATGTTGTATGTGGTGTTTTCAACAATTTGAATGTTGTCGAAATAATATGACCCGGTTTGATCGGTTGAATCGGTATAAATTGTTCCATTAGAGCCTTCGATGCGGACTTCAGCGCCTTTAATGATTTGCTTTGTGCTGTCATCACGAACAATACCTGCCAGTGTGAACAGAATCGGTGGGAGTTTGAAGGTCCAAAGGTCATCATTGCCACGGCCACCTTTGCGGTTAGTTGTAAACCAACCCATTTCCTTTGCGTCCGCTTCTTTAAGCATTTTCGGGTCATCGTTGAAAATGATTGCAAAGTCATCACTGCTTGAATTGAGCGGAGACTTCATGTTCACCGGTGTTGTCCATTTGCCGTCAACCAATTCGCTTTTATAAATATCAAGACCGCCCATGCCAATATGTCCATTGGATGCAAAGTACAAATAAGTCTTTCCGCCAATTTCGCGAATTGTCGGATACATTTCGTCACCAGGAGTATTGATAATTTCGCCAAGATTGGTGGCTTTTTCGAAAGGTTTGTTTTTCTTCGTACGAGTAATCATCCAAATGTCGCGTCCACCCTGTCCTCCGGGCATATTGCTTGCGAAATACATAGTGAGTTCATTATCCGTCAGTGTGGGATGTCCTACTGTAAATGAATCAGCAGGCGCAATGGGAATGAGTTCCGGTTCAGACCAACTTTTTCCTTTTTTCTCGGAAGTGTAAATTTCGCATCCCAGAATTTTCTTTTTCTCCTTGCGGCAGCGTGTGAAGTAAATGGTACTGAATTTCGAATTGAAAGTACATGAACCTTCGTTGGCTTCAGAGTTTACAATTCCTTCTTCGTCGAGAGGAACAGGCGTGCTGTAATTGCCCTTTTTATCCTGAGAGGTTACAAACAGGTCAGTGAAAGGAAGACCAGTCCAGTTGTCTTCGCCACGACCGTTTACTTCTTCACGTGAGGTTGTAAACACAATGGCTTTGTATTTCTTATCAAAATATGCCGGGCTAAAATCAGCATTTCTGGAGTTGAGTTTCTTGTCAGGTTCAACCGTGTAACGGGTTGGTGCATCAAGCCACGATATGGCCAGTTTGCATGATTCTACTCCCGCTTCAGCACGTTTGTCATCCGGATATTTCGCCTTAAAATCATTGAAGGCGATCAGAGCATCTTCGTAGTTGCCCTGAATCTTCAGGCTTTGCGCATAGATATTATATGCTTCGACTTCAGGGTAATTGGCCTTGATGACCCTTTTCATGTTCAGACCTGCGTTTTTCATATCATTGATGAGATAATAGCAGGTGCCGATCTGGAAAAGAATCCTGTTTTTCTCCACCTTGTTTTTCACTTTGGTGTAAGCCTTTTTGTAAAGCTCAATGGCATCATAATATTTGTTCAGAGCAAATTTTTCATCTGCTTCAGCAGTGAAATTTTTCTGCGCCATCGATTGTTTTACCGGAGCCACAGCTACAACGGCAACGATGAGTAAATAAAATAAAAACCTGTTTTTCATACCCTTATGATGCGGTTAAAATAAGCAACAATTTTTGATGTTGCTAAATTAAACATTTATTGGTTACTATTCGCTTTTTAAACGATTAAAATGCACATTTTCGCGTATTATTACTTAACCAAGCTGTTAATTTATTGTAACACAAAAAAATAGCCGGAATAACCCGGCTATTTTTTTATTTGATTTTAACTTCTTACGACTTGAGCTTTTTCTTTGCTTCCTTGCCCTTAAGCATGTCATAGGCAATCGGCGTAGCAATGAATAAGGTTGAATAAGTACCCGAAATCGTTCCTACAAGCATGGCAAAGCTGAATCCGCGGATGATTTCACCGCCGAGGATGAAAATTGCCAGCAACACAATGATAACAGAACCGGCTGTATTGATTGTACGGCCAATGGTAGAGTTAACTGCATCATTGATATTTGTTTTGTTATCTCTATTGGGATACAGAACCTTGTATTCACGAATACGGTCGAAAATAACCACGGTATCGTTGATGGAATAACCAATAATGGTCAGAAGCGCCGCAATGAAAGTCTGGTCAACATCGAGGGTGAATGGCAGAATACCGTGGAACCAGGAGAACATGAATATGGCAAACATGGCATCGTGGAACAACGCAACAACACCGCCCAGACCAAACTGCCAGTTTTTAAACCGGACGGCAATGTATACAAAAATTACAATCAGTGCCAGAATCAAGGCATAAACAGAAGACTGTTTGATGTCATCGGCAATGGTTGGTCCGACTTTCTGACTGCTCAAACGACCAAGCACTTTGTCCGGATCATCCGAAGTGAAATCCTTGAAAGACATGCTGGTATTGTAGAAGCCCTTGAGCGATTCGAAAATCTTCGCTTCAACCAATGAATCTGCGTTTTCAGAATTGTCATCCACCATGTATTTGGTGGTAATCTTCACCTGATTATTCGAACCAAAAGTTTTCACGTCAGGGGTTTCACCCATTGCTTTGAACAATTCACCACGAATGTCATCCACTTTTACATCGTTGTCAAAACGCACAACATAAGTACGGCCGCCGGAGAAGTCAACTCCCCAGCTCATTCCGCGGGTTGCTATTGAAGCAATACCGGCAACAAATATAAGCCCGGAGAATATGTAAGCCCACTTGCGCATCTTAATGAAGTCGAACTTTGTTGCTGTAAACAGCTTCTCGGTGATTTTGGTAAAGAATGCGATCGGGCGGTTGCGGTCGAGCCACCAGATGAATACGAGGCGGGTAACGAAAAGTGCCGTGAACAGTGATGTGAAAATACCAATGATGAGTGTTGTGGCAAATCCCTGAACAGGACCTGAACCGAACCACAGAAGAATGAAACCGGTCAGAAGCGTTGTGACGTTACCATCAATAATGGCGCTGAGTGAATTTTTGAAACCATCGTCAATGGCAAGCCGCGTTCCTTTACCGGCGCGCAATTCTTCTTTCACGCGTTCATATATAATAACGTTTGCATCCACAGCCATACCAATGGTGAGCACGATACCGGCGATACCAGGCAGTGTAAGGACTGCACCCATTGATGCAAGAACACCAAAAATGAGAACGATGTTGGTCAGAAGGGCGATATTGGCTGCAAGACCTGCCTTGCTGTAGAAAAACATCATATAGATAAGCACCAGCACAAAAGAAATCACAAAGGATATCATACCTGCATTGATGGCTTCGATACCAAGTGAAGGACCAACTACAGCTTCCTCGACGATTCGCGCAGGAGCAGGCAGTTTACCTGACTTAAGAACAGTTGCAAGGTCCTGGGCTTCAGCAACATCAAACTGTCCGGTAATAGATGAACGTCCGTTTGGAATTTCACCAAGCACATTCGGAGCTGAATAAACATAATTGTCAAGGACAATGGCAATGCTCTTTCCAACATTATCGGCTGTCAGTTTCTTCCATATTTTGGCGCCTTCGCTGGTCATCATCATCGAAACCTCAACGCGGCCGTTCTGGTCATAGTCCTGCCACGCATCGGCTACCTTATCTCCTTCGAGTTTCGGTTTGCCATCGGTTGTGCTTATCTTGAGAGCAAAAAGTTCAATGAAGTTACCGGGGATGTCCATCTTAACTGGCTTGGCACCCCAGGCAAATATTGTGTTAGGAAATGAACCCGCAGTCATTTTCAGATAAGCGCTCACCTTAGCCGTATCTTTAGAATGTACATAACCAATCAGCGGGCCTTCTCCGGCATAACGTTTTCCTTCGTTGTCAATCACATTGAAACTGGCAAACAGCGACATAAGCGGGTTTTCGGATTTTGAATCCGCACCGGCCTGTGTGGTGTCGGTTTGTCCCGGTATCTGATCAAGTTTCTGCTCCAGCGATTTTGTTTCGGCTTTTGCAGTTGCAACGGTATCAGTGGTTGCTGATGAATCAACAGCCAACGAATCAGTAACAATCTGCTTGCTGAGAATATTTTTAACGGTCTTATCCGCTTTTTCAAGAGCCGGCCAGATTTCGACAAAATCATAGGTTTCCCAGAATTCCAGTTTGGCGGTTCCCTGCAGGATTTTACGAACGCGTGTCGGATCTTTCACACCAGGAAGCTCAATCAGAATACGACCGCTGGTGCTAAGTTTCTGGATGTTGGGCTGTGTAACGCCGAATTTATCGATACGTTTACGAAGCACCATGAATGTGCGGTCTATGGCACTGCTGATCTCATCGTTCAGCACTTTGATCACATCGTCGTCGGTGCTGTTTGTCTTGATACGATCGCTCAATTCACGTGTCATGAAAAATGAAGCCAGCGGTTTACCTGGAGCCAGTTCCCTGATGCTCTCAACAAAAAGGTCAACATAAGCCGACTGTGAGTTTTTCTGTTTTTCGGAGGCACTCTTGATCGCTTTTTTGAAATTCGGATCCTGATTGTTTCCGGATAGGGCAATAACGATATCGGCCTCTGAAATTTCCAGAGTTACGTTCATACCTCCCTTGAGGTCAAGGCCAAGATTCAGTTCCTTTTCCTTGCAATCCTTGTAGGTGTATTTTTTTACCAGCAGATTGTAAATGACTTCATTCGACATTGAGTCGAGATAATAACTTTCCCACGCGGCTGAAATTGAGTCCAAAATGACTCGTTCCCGAAGCGTATCACCTTCGGCTATTTCTTTAGCCAACTGGTATGCGGCTTCGCTGGTAGCATATTCTTTTGCGTTCTTCTCTACCTTGCGTGTGCAATAGGTAAATGAAAGAGAATACAAACTTACCAAAATGAAAATAACAGCAAAAAACCTGATCATTCCTTTTATTTGCATATCAAACAGTTTAAAAGACTTTTCGTCAAAATTTTGAGGGTGCAAAGATAGAATAACTGATTGAATTATATATCATTTTACCCTAAAATAATTTAAGAAATTCGCATTTACCTCATAATCACTATTCTCCGTCAGGAAACTGTAATACTTCTGAACAACCTTTGCAACGCTCTTTTACTTCCCCGGAACAATATTGTTGCTGATTTGTAATCAATTACAGCATTTGCCGCCAGCAAAAGATCCGTGCCTATGATTCCGTCAATTTGATCACAGCCGGCTTTTCCGAAAGTCTCGTTGATGGTACTCAGATCAAGCAGTACAAAAGGGAATTTTTCCATCCTGAATTCGCTCAGTTCAAAGCTTTCGCATCTTGAAAGCGATACACTCAGACTGTTGGATCCAATCCCAATGGCAGAATCACTCCTGAACGACGGATCATGCTCAAGTCCGAACTGTGCAGCCCTGACTGAATCAAGCACACAGTTTGAAGCGCCGGTGTCAATAATCAACAAAGCCGATTTGCCGTTTATAAGTGCTTCAACGGCGATATGCGACTGCTGGCCTTCCATCCCTGACAAGAATCGTAGCGGAAGTACGGATTTCATTATCAGAAGTTCGGAGTGAGGTTGTATTTTCTGTAATAATTTTCAATTACGGCAACCGCTTCCTCCGGAGTTTCTGCAAATTCAAACAGATTCAGATCCTTTTCAGCTATATTACCGAATTTCAGCATGGTGTCCCTAAACCATTTATCCAGATCGGTCCAGTATTCCTTGCCAACCAGAACGATCGGGAAATGTGCGATTTTTTTTGTCTGAATCAGTGTCATTGCTTCAAACATTTCATCGCAGGTGCCGAATCCGCCGGGCAAAACAATAAATCCCTGGCTGTATTTCATGAACATAACTTTCCTTACAAAGAAATATTTGAAATTCAGGATTTTATCCTTGTCGATGTACTCATTTGATTCCTGCTCAAATGGCAGCTGAATGTTCAGACCAACCGATTTACCACCGGCCTTTTTGGCACCAAGATTACCGGCTTCCATAATTCCGGGGCCACCACCGGTAATCACACCATAGCCTGCTTTGCAAAGCTTGTATGCAATATCCACAGCCAGTTTGTAATAAGGATCACTGGTTTGCGTCCGGGCAGAACCAAAAATGGTAACACATGGGCCAATGGCAGCCAGTGTTTCAAATCCTTCCACAAATTCGGACATAATCTTGAAAATCTGCCAGGAGTCATGCGTCTTTACTTCATGCCAGTTTTTGGGCTCCAGCGCGCGGCGGATTTTTTCATCGTCGTTCAGGTGTTCAAACCCATTGTTGTCGTTCATCATATTGAAATGCAGTTATTTTTGTTCTTTTTTCTTTGACTAAAATGCTCTTTGAGAAAATTACCGGTCAAACTATTGGACACTTTGGCAACATCCTCGGGCGTGCCCGACGCAACAATCCTGCCACCATGCTTGCCTCCGCCTGGGCCCAAATCGATGATGTAATCAGCATAGGCAATCACATCGAGGTGATGCTCAATCACGATAACCGTATTCCCTCTTTTTACAAGGGTATTGAGCACTTCCAGCAACACACGCACATCTTCGAAATGCAGACCGGTAGTAGGTTCATCCAGAATATACAGCGTGCGACCGGTATCCCTGCGGGTGAGTTCGGTTGCCAGCTTGATGCGCTGCGCTTCGCCACCCGACAGCGTTGTGGAACTTTGTCCCAGCTTGATGTATCCGAGACCTACTTTCTGAAGCGTTGAAACATAAGTGAGAATCGTCGGCTGATTTTCGAAAAATTCGGCCGCCTGATTTATGGTTAGATCGAGCACATCACTGATGCTTTTCCCTTTGAAACGCACTTCCAGTGTTTCACGGTTGTAGCGGCGTCCGTCGCATTCATCGCAGTTGACATACACATTGGGGAGGAAATTCATCTCAATGGTTTTCAAACCGGCACCTTTACATGTTTCGCAACGACCTCCGGCCACATTGAACGAGAACCTGCCGGGTTTGTAGCCACGGGCCTTTGATTCCGGAAGGATGGTAAACAGTTTCCTGATTTCGTCAAACACGCCGGTATAGGTCGCCGGATTGCTCCGGGGCGTTTTGCCAATCGGCGCCTGATTAATCTCAATCACTTTATCAATGTGCTCCAGGCCTTCAATGGAATCGTATTTGAGCGGACGGGCATTGCTCCTGAAAAGCTTGTTGCTTAAAACAGGATATAGCGTTTCGTTTACCAGTGAGCTTTTCCCGCTACCCGACACACCTGATATACAAACAAACAAACCAAGCGGAAAATCAATATTGATATTATTGAGATTGTGACCTGTGGCGCCTTTGATCGAAATCATTTGCGCATCAGGTCTGCGCCTTTCTGCCGGAACAGGAATGGCTTTTACACCGTTTATATAATCACAGGTCGGTGTTGTATAGTCTTTCATTTCCGCAGGAACACCGGCGAATGTAATGTAACCTCCCTTGCGGCCGGCGCCGGGTCCCATATCGATTACATAATCCGCAGAGCGTATCATTTCTTCGTCGTGTTCAACCACTATGACGGAATTCCCTGCATCGCGAAGACGTTTAATGCTCTCAATCAGCTTGCGGTTATCGCTCTGATGCAGTCCGATACTCGGCTCATCAAGAATATAAAGAACTCCTGTAAGCTTTGATCCAATCTGCGATGCAAGCCGTATACGCTGAGATTCTCCGCCCGAAAGCGAGGCTGCAGGACGATTAAGACTCAGATAATTTAATCCTACTTCTGACAAAAATCCGATTCTCGATGAAAGTTCACGGATGATGTCTGTTGCAATGGCACCGGTACGCTTATCCATCCGCTTTGGCAGCTGCTGAATCCAATCCAGCAACACATCCATTTCGTAATCTGATACTTCGGCAATATTCTTTCCGTCAATCCTGAAAAAAAGTGATTCCTTTTTCAATCGGCTACCACTGCATTCTGGGCATGGAATCATATTCATAAAAGATTCGGCCCAGCGTTTCAGCGCCGGATTCATATCGTCATCCTGCCGGTTGACAAGCATATTGATGATACCATCGAATGACAGATTGTAACTGCTTGTTACACCAAGATATTCATTCGTAAGGTTGAGCATTTCGTTTGAGCCGTACAAAATGGCATTCAGTGCGTCATCGCTGAGATCTCCCACTTCATCGTCCAGCGAGTTGCCATATTTTTTGCAGATCAGTTCGACCTGTTTGAAAACCCAGTTGTTCTTGTATTCGCCAAGTGGAGCGATGCCGCCTTTGCGCAAAACAACCCTTTTGTCAGGGATGATTTTTTTCATGTCCACTTCGGAAATGGTTCCCAGACCTTTGCAGTGAGGGCAAGCGCCATAAGGGCTGTTGAATGAAAATGAATTCGGTTCTGGCAATTCATACGATTCACCGGTATCCTCACACATCAGCTTGCGGCTGAAAAATGCAACATTTCCGTCTTGTTCATCATGTATGGCAACCACGCCCTTGCCATATCGCAATGCCAGATTCAAGGCCTTGCCAAGTCTTTTTCCGCTTGATGCAGACATCTCAATCCGGTCAACGACGAGCTCAATATCATGGATCTTGTATCTGTCAACCTGAAGACCAGGAGCGGCTTCGGTGATTTCGCCATCGATGCGGAAATAAACGAAACCTATTTTGCGGTATTGCTCGAACAACTCACGGTAATGCCCTTTGCGCGCCTTCACCAAAGGTGCAAGCACTGCAATCTGTCTGCCCGCAAATCGCTGTTCAATCATTTCGGAAATGCGCGCATCGGAATACTGCACCATGGGTTTGCCGGTATGCATGGAATATGCTGTTGATGCCCTTGCATACAAAAGACGCAGATAATCGTAGATTTCGGTAATGGTACCCACCGTCGAACGGGGATTGCGGCCCGATGTTTTCTGATCAATGGAAATGACAGGCGAAAGTCCGGTGATCCGGTCCACGTCAGGACGCGTCATATCGCCAATGAACTGACGTGCATAAGCCGAAAAAGTATCCAT
>CAZJOL010000069.1:0-12074 GCA_964547605.1 uncultured Bacteroidaceae bacterium
CAATGAGCATCATTTTGGCACCGACAAAAATAAGGACTATTGCCAGACCATAGCTCAGAAGCCAGAAACGGTGCACAATGCCGGCCAGTGCAAAATACAGCGAGCGCAGACCAAGGATGGCAAACACATTCGAAGTATACACAATAAAATGATCCTGAGTGATAGCCAGAATAGCGGGAATGCTGTCGATCGCAAAGATCAGGTCGGTGGTTTCAATCAGAATCAGCACGAGAAACAATGGTGTTGCATAGCGCTTTCCATCGGTCTTCACGAAAAATTTGTCTTCGTGCAGAGTGGGTGTGATCTGAACAAACCGCTTAAAGAAACGAATGACCGGATTTTTCTCCGGGTTGATTTTAGCGTTACTGTGATTGAACATTTTGTACCCGGTGAAAACGAGAAAAGCGCCGAAAATATAAATGGTAAAATGAAATTTTTCGAGCAGCGCAACACCGGCAAAAATAAATATCACCCGCATGATCAACGCTCCGATGATGCCCCAGAAAAGTACTTTGTGATGATATTTGGCCGGTATCTGAAAGTACGAAAACACCATAATGAAAACAAAGATATTATCAATGCTTAATGCTTTTTCGATCAGATACCCGGTGAAGAATTCCAGCGCTGGCTGAGGCCCTTTCCAGTAATAAACTATGGCATTGAACACCATGGCCAGAAAGACCCAGATTAAAGTCCAGACAAGTGCTTCCCTGACGCTGACTTCGTGGCTTTTCCGGTTAAATACACCCAAATCAAGCGCCAGCATTAATACAACAAATGCATTGAAAATAATCCAGAAAACAAGTGGTGTTTCCATTGTTTGAAAAGAAGATCAGATAGTCGTATAAAACACATTCAAGAAACAAGACATTATTCCTTCGCTGTTCAAAAAACAAATTCACTCAAAAATACAAATTTTTCAGGAATTTCTGGTTCCTGTACAAATCAAAAAAGCCACCCCGAAGGATGGCTTTTTAAAATTATAAGGAAGTACTTTATTCAATCACAAATGATTTTACAATCACTTCGCTGCCGATGATGCGTGCGAAGTAGCTTCCCTGATTCAGATTGCTGGTATTGATGGTTTCAAAACCATTTTCAATCATACCTGACATAACAACCTGACCATTGATGTTTACGATTTCGTACTGTGCTTTTTCCATACCGGCAATGGTAATCTGATCATTGGCCGGATTGGGATAAACACTCCATGAGGTTGCATTGGTTTCTTCGATCCCGATAACGGTTGAAAGGTCAATCACAGCAGCTTTGGTCACATCTTTATTACCATCATACTGTACAAAGGCAACAAATTCGCAGTTATCGGAAATAAGACCTGCAGTTGAAAAATTGATGGTAACTGTCTGCGAGGAAACTGAAGAAAAATCAAGAGCGGTTCCATTTACAGATGGATACATATCACGACAGACATAATTAAGTTCTGTTTGTCCCTGCCAGCTGTAAGCAATTTCAGATTCTGTCAGGGCCGTGCGTAAGTACAAATTACTGGAATAAGTGTCAAAATTCTGACTGGCAACTATTGTTGCGGTGTAAGTGTCGACGCCGGTTTTTACAATGGTCATATCAAGGTCATGAATGGAATTACGAGCCATTCTTTTGTCGTACCACGGAAGAAATGTGCTGTAAAGACTGGTAGTATGGTCTCCGCTGCTCAGAAAAATAGTTCCGTCTGCAATGGTTGTCGGATTTCCGGTTACATAATCGTTATAATATGTTCCGCCTCTTGTTTCGCCTTCAGAAATAGTATAGGGATCAGCACCATTCCAGTTGTTGTGATATTCTATAACTGCTACATTTTTTCCATTACTTACAAGATCTTCCATGCCAAGTGCTGCACCAGGACAGTAATAGCAGCCTGTACAGGTAGTAACTTCAAACAGAACAACATCGCGGGCAATACCACCGGCAATGGTTATTGTGGTGTCGTTCGATGCTGCTGAATATCCGATACCGTTGTAAAAAGCCCGGAGTTCATACGTGTAATCCATCGGGTACAGGCCGTTATCGTTGTAGCTCAATGCTGTACTTCCTGTGTTATGCATGAAATTATTTCTGACAAATCCATACGAATCGGGGGTTGTGGCGGGTGCTGTCCATAAAAGTGCTGTGCTGCTGCCATTCACTGTAACCGAAAAATTGCTGGGTGTTTCGGCTGGAGCAGTGATCTGCTCGAAAGTGAAGTCATCAATGTAATATCCGGGGGTTCCGGCACCGTCATTATCCCATCCAAAAAAATTGACGCCATCCAGTTTGTGAGTGGTGCCATCGCCAAAAGATCCAGAGCTGAATTTCCAGCTTACCATATCATTGTTATTCAGCATCATTGTCGCAAAGTCGTCATCAAGATCGATGTATATGTCTATTGTATTCCATGCGGCAATATTATAGGAGAGTTTATTGGCTGAAGCAGCACCGGCATCAACTACACATTTGCCATCGGTATAAAAATAGGATTGCATTGCCCATACACTGCTGCTTCCGGCAAAATCATTGAGTACGTTAAAATATCCGTATTTGCCTGACTCTACGAAAATCTTGAAACTGATTTTGTAGCGGCCGGTTGTTTTATCACTCAGATGACACACAAAGTCGTTGCTTGTTGTGGAAACATACACCGCATTGGGGGCGCTGGAAGACTGTGTCGTCGAAACACTGGGATCTTCGGTATTTCCGGTTGTACCACTCCAGGTTGTCCATGGAGCGCCGAGTTGCTGTGCAGCATAAGGCCCGGCTGTCAGAGCATCAAAGTTCTGAGTGATAATTACCTGTGCCTGCAATGTAACTGCACAGATAACAAATAATGCAATAGATAGAAAAACTTGTTTCATGGTTTGATGGTTTTATGGGATAAATATAGCATATATTTTTTTAATCAAAAATGAACAACAAAAAAGCCATCCGGTTTTGGGATGGCTTCTTTCAGAAGAATTAAAGCTTATTCAATGATAAAAGAACGTACAACAACATCGCTTCCGATGCAACGTACAAAATAATGTCCCTGGTTGAGGGTGCTGATATCGATCGTTTCGGTATTATTGTGGAGCATTCCGGAAAGCAATGTCTGTCCTGCTGTATTAAAAATTTCAAAGCGGCTGTTTGCCTGTCCCTCAATTGTAATGGCATCCGAAGCAGGATTCGGATATACTGAGACAGCGTTGTTGTTTTCAGCAATGCCTACAGATGTGACATTTTCAAAGGTGAAATCGTCAATGTAAAACCCTGGCATTACTGTACCTTCACTGGCGCCATAAAAATCCATAGCACCAAGTTTAAGGGTGGTTCCATCACCAGCTGAACCAGAGCTGAATTTCCAGCCCATCACATCGGTTCCGTCAATTGACATAATGGCGGTGTCAGTGTTTAGATTTATGTTAAAACCGATCTCCATCCAGGTGTTGAATGAAAATGTAACTGAGTCCTCGATTCCACCTGCAACCCATGAGATGTAGCCGCTTGATCGGGCATAGCATTCCATTGCCCAAACACTTGTACTAGCAAAAGTGTTTAGTATGTTAAAATAGCCCATCTTGCCGGTTTCGACAAAATAATCGAAACTGATGTCGTAAATACCGGTAGTTGAATCACCAAGTAGAACCACAAAATCGGTTGTGGTTGCTCCAATATATGCCGAATTTGGCGCACTTGAAGATTGTGTTGCCGATACAACAGCATCTTCTGTTGTGCCAACCGTACCGCTCCAGGTGGTCCAGGGTGCTCCGATACACTCAGCAGCATAGCTGGTTGCTGTGCAGGTGTCGAAATTCTGGCTGAAAATCACCTGAGCATTCAATGAAATTGCATACGCAATAATCAGACTTGTAGATAGTAAAAATTTTTTCATGGTGTTTGTTTTGGTTTTTAATGTGTAAATATACAAATACAAAATACAAATTTCCAAATCCGTTAAAAAAAATATGAACAAAGAAGATTCAATAATTTTTCAAACGGTATCTTTTACCCGGTAATGCGGCTACTACGCCCTGAAATTCAAGCTCAAGAAGTGTCATAGCAGCTGAGTTAATGCTAATGCCTAGTTCATTGCATATGGAATCGATGGATTTTTCGCCATGCTCGTGCAGATAATCATACACCGTTTGAGCTCCGGCATCGAGCAGTACTTCCATGCGAACCTGTCTAACCTGAGGCTTTTCTGCCTGAGTCCAGTTCATGAAATACTTCAGATGATCGGCCGATTCAATCAGCGTGGCACGTTGAGTGCGTATCAGCCAGTTGCAGCCACGTGATTTCTGATCATCAACGCGACCGGGAATGGTAAACACGTCGCGCGAGTATGAATTGGCTATTTCTGCGGTGATGAGGGCCCCGCCTTTACTCTGTGCTTCGACTACTACCACGGCATCGGCCATGCCGGCAATTATGCGGTTCCGGATTGGAAAGTTTTGCTTTTCAGGGAGTTCATCTGAAAGAAATTCAGTCATCAGACCGCCGTTTTTCAGCATGTGTGTGGCCAGTTTCCGGTTTTCTTCGGGGTATAAATGCTTGAAACCGTGCGCCATGATTCCGATGGTCGGAATTCCACAATCTACAGCCGTCTGATGAGCCACCGTGTCTATGCCATAGGCCAGTCCGCTAACGATGGTCATGCCGCTGAGATTCAGACCGGAAACAAGCTGCTCTGTCATTTTCCGGCCATAAACCGTTGACTTGCGTGTTCCTACCACAGCTGTCATATAAGCCGATTCGACAGGTTCAGATCCACGGTAAAAAAGAAACAAGGGGGCATCGAGACAATGCTTTAGCCGCGAAGGATAATTATTGTCAAATGAGCTTACACACTCGATTTTGTGCTTTTGAATGAATTCAATTTCTGTTTCAGACCTTTTTAATGCTTGTGTCCGGTTTTCCTTAATCATCCGGATGGTTTTCGGAGTAAGTCCTGCAATTTTTTCAAGCTTTTCTTCAGGCATGGAGAAAACAGCAGATGCGTCTCCGGTAGTTTCAATGAGCCTTCGGGCAACAATGTCGCCAACCTGGGGAATGCACTTTAATGCTATCAGATATAAAAGATTGTTATTCAAGTCGCAGTTCGAAATTTTAATTACATTTGGTTCTCCAAAATCCCGTAAAATGGGCTGTTGAAGCAATAGGTGAGCAAAGTTAGTCTAAAAATTTATTTGGCCTATGAAAAAATTTACTCCATTCGTTTTCTTAATGTTGTTTTTTTCGGTTTTTGTTTTTTCTCAGCAATCCATTCTGAAAGGAACCGTAACCGATGCTGAAACAGGTTTGACTCTGCCCGGGGTAAACGTGGTTGTGAATAAAACAACAGGAGTTGCGACCGATGTTGATGGTAATTTCTCACTGTCGCTCGACAAGGGCACGCATTCCATCGCTTTCAGATTTGTCGGCTACACCGAAGAAATCAGGATCATCAATCTGAAAGAAGGCGAAACCCTTGTGCTTGACATGAAAATGACAACCGAATCGCGGATTCTGGATGCTGTTGTTGTCAGTGCCGGAAAATATGAACAAAAACTTTCGGATGTTACCGTTTCTATGGAAGTAATAAAAGCTGACTTCATCCGAAACACCAACGTGAACTCTCTGGAAGAAGGCCTTCAGAAAATTCCGGGACTGAATATCATGGACAAGCAGCCTTCTATTCGTGGAGGAAGCGGCTACAGTTATGGCGCCGGCAGCCGTGTGCTTTTTCTGGTCGATGATATGCCCATGATTACCGGTGCTTCGGGCGAAGCTCGCTGGGATTTTGCCCCCATCGAAAATGTGCAGCAGGTCGAAGTGATTAAAGGTGCAAGTTCTGCCCTGTATGGTTCTTCGGCTTTGAATGGAGTCATTAATTACAGGACATCGTATCCGGGACTTGTTCCGAAAACATATATCACCACTATTTTCGGGCAGTATTCAAAACCCGAAAGAGAAGAAATTGCATGGTGGGGAAACAATGCGCCCATTTTCGGAAGCACCCGTTTTCTGCATAGCCGCCAGGCCGGGAATTTCGATATCACCTTCGGCGGATTCGTTTCTTCAAACAACGGATATCGCACAAACAACGAGGAGGAACGGTACCGGCTAAATGGTTCGGTGCGATATCGCGATAAAAAGGTAAAAGGTCTTTCCTATGAATTATCGGCCAATTATATGCGCCGTATCGGCGATATATTTCTGCTCTGGGCCGATGGCGACAGTGGAGTGTATAAGTGCAACGAGTCCTTCATGCAGGAGATCAACAATTCCTATGTAAATCTTTATCCGTCGGTTATCTGGTATAAAAATGACAGTACAAAACATAGCCTGAAAGGCCGGTTTTTTCAGGTGCATAATACCAATAACACCGGTCAGGACAATTTCGACGACATGTATTATGCCGAGTACAACTTCTATAAAGGTTTCCCTTCGAAATCGCTGAACTGGACCAACGGATTATGCGCCAATTACAATGAAAGCGTTGCTGAGATTTATGGTGATACAAGGCATTTCGGATCCAGTGTTGGTTTTTTTTCGCAGGCCGACAAAAAGTTTAACCGGCTGAGTGTCTCTCTTGGTGCGCGTATCGAAGGCTACCGAATTGATGATGATGAAATGAAGTTCAAACCGGTTTTCCGCTCCGGGGTCAATTATGCTGTGTCCGAACAATCATTTCTGCGCGCTTCCTTTGGCATGGGCTACCGGTATCCGACAATTGCAGAAAGATATACCGCCACAAGTACCGGCGATCTGAAAGTTTTTCCCAATCCGAATTTGCAGCCTGAAACCGGATACAGCGCCGAACTCGCATTTAAACAGGGTTTCCGCTTGTGGGGATGGAATGGATATGCCGATCTCGCTGCATTCTATACCCGCTATCAGAATATGATTGAATTCATGTTCAACTATCACAATCCCGATAGTGTGGTGCTGGTTCCTTATCCTCCCACATCTCCCAATTATTTCCTCAACTGGGTTGGATTTAAAGCAGAGAATGTACGCAATGCCGAAATTTCCGGATTCGAATTTGTTGTTACCGGCGAAGGAAAATTCATTGGCCTGCCCGCTACGTTATTGCTCGGCTATACTTACAACAACCCGATCGACCTGGATGCTACCGCCGATTCAATGAAATCGACGAAAGACAATATTCTGAAATATCGTTTCTATCACAGTGCCAAAGCCGATTTTTCGGTTGAATTCAAAAAACTCACACTTGGAGCCAACTTTGAGTACCAGAGCCATATCATCAATATCGATAAAATATTCGAAGACACAGTGCGCGGTCCCGATGGTGTCACCCCATTGTTTAATCCGGCAACCGGCGAATATGCCTTGATCCTTCCGGGCATGAAGGAATACAGGGAAAAGAATAACAAGGGTTTCATAGTCTTTGATGTGCGTGTGGGCTGGAAGGTGAATGAAATGATTCATGTGAATTTCACAGCCAAAAATATTTTCAATAAGGAGTACATGATGCGCCCGGGCGATGTTCAGCCGCCGCGTACATTCATCATTCAGCTTTCATTAAAAGTGTAGCCAGTTGGAAAACAGCACCGGTGTTCTGATTTCACCGCTCGACTGGGGACTTGGTCATGCGGCCCGCTGTATTCCGATGATACGGCAGTTTCTCAGCGAAGACAGACATGTGACGGTTTTTGCTTCGGAAGGAATATGCAGATACCTGCATGATCGCTTTCCTGATATTGAATACATTCAGGATAAAACACAGCCTTTTAATTATGGACTGAACGGAACAGGATTTTTCCGGATGATCGGTTTGATCCTGAAAATCAGAAAACAGCTGAAGTCAGAACAAATACAGTGTTCAGCACTTTACGACAACAAGAAGTTTGATCTGATTGTTTCGGACAACCGTTACGGCTTCAGGTGCGCTGCAGCCAAAACTGTTCTGATAACACATCAGCTTGAACCGATTCCGCCATGGTTGCTGCGTTTAGGAATGCCTGTTCTGAGGCGTTTTCTGAGAAATACATATGAAGCTTTTTCCGAAGTATGGGTGCCGGATTACAAAGACTTTCCGGGCCTTGCAGGCAAACTGAGTCATCCAATGGCTGTGGTGCCCAATGCAAAATACATCGGTCCGTTGAGCCGGTTTGAAAAAAGCATTCACTCCGATGCGGAGCGTCAGGTCAACTCAATTCTGGTAATAGCTTCGGGACCTGAAAAACACCGCATACAAATGGCAGAAAAACTATCTGTGATGCTTGCTGAAACAGGACTGCAGGTTACTATTGCCGGGGCGGACTGCAAGAGAAATTTTCAAAACATCACATGTCTGAAATCCGCATCAGATGAGCTGTTGGGTAAGCTGATCGCCGAAACCGGCATTATCATTTCTCATGCGGGTTACAGTACCCTCATGGATTTGTTTTCCGCCGGTCGTTCGGCCATCATTTTTCCCACCCATGGCCAAACGGAGCAGAAGTATCTGGCGGATTTTCATAAAGATTGTTTTGTCACAGTCAGTAATGTGAATGGTGTGCTCAGGAAACTCAGCAGCATTACCTCAATTACTGAAATATTGAAGCAAAAGGAAATCCGGCTGAAAAGCAGAATTAAATAGAAACGATAAATTCTGCCTAAAAAACAAAAAAAATGCTATTTCATCTAAGAAATTGAAAAGAAATTGTATTTTTGTCTTAATAAACAAACAACTGAACTATGAAAATTTTAAAATTTGTCGCCGTAGCCATCCTGGCATTTCTTATAAGCAGCTGTCTCACAGTTGAGAAGAAGAAATATAAATTTGAAATCACCGGTAAAAGCACTGGCAAACTGACCATCACCTATGTCAACATCTTCAGCCAGATGGATGACTCAACCGACGTTTCGGAGCAGGATTTTGATGAACTCATCAATGATTATCTCAATGGTGAAAAATTTGCCGAAAGCTTCCCGCTGGCCAAAGATATTCAGAAAAGACTGTATGAAGAAAACGGACAGCTGAATGGCGAAGTGACCATGAATTTTGAATCACTTGAAGCCGTTCGTCTTTATCAGATGAATAAGAAAAGCCCCATTTGTTTCAATGTTGGTCAGTCAATCGACAGCGAATCTTTTGAATCAACCAACGGAACCTACGGGAACAAAGACTACATGAATGTTGTTTTCTGGAGCCCCAAAGCCAAGTCGCTTGAAGTTACAACCACCGTTAATGAATATAACCCTGACGACTGTGTAAGTCTGGTGAAACAATATCGTCGCTGGAAATAAACCACTGAAAAAATTTCTGAAATGCAGCATTTTTTAAGGTGCTGCATTTTTTTTGTTCAATAATAATCTGTGTTCATGAATTGTTCATGTTGAAATCATACCTGTAAAAAGTTTTGTAATTTCGTTTCATTGTAACGATGAGACATTTACTCCGAACCCAGCACACGCCATTCTTTCTGCTTGCATTTGCAATCATGATTGCACTTACTTTGCCAATGCTCATACAGGACGGCATGTTCATGGATGCGGTACTTTACACCAGTGTTTCGCACAACCTGAGTCAGGGCATCGGCACGTGCTGGTTTCCTCAGTTCAGCCCGCGCAACCTGGCCATCGATGGAGTAAATGGATTTCTCGAACAGCCACCGCTCGGTTACTGGATACAGTCATTGTTTTTCAGGTTGTTTGGAAGCAGCATGTATGTCGAACGCTTCTATACGTTCCTGATGATGTGCATTTCAGGTGGTTTTATTGTGGCTTTGTGGCGCAGCATTTATAAATCCAATGCTGAAATCAAAGGCATGGGCTGGCTCCCGCTGATTCTCTGGATCACAATTCCAGTCTGCTTCTGGAGCTTTTCCAACAATATGCTCGAAAACACCATGGGTGTTTTTATTCTCGGGGCTGTGTTGTTTGCATACAAGTCCTGCTGCGGAAAGACAGCTTTTTTGAATTCGGTGATTGCAGGCCTGTTTGTCTTTCTCGCATCGTTTACCAAAGGCATTCCGGGATTCTTCCCTATTGTCGTTCCGGCGCTCTGGTGGCTGGTTACACGAAAATCAACCTTCGGGTCAGCATTGAAGCAAACGGCTGTCATATTGCTGGTGCCGGCTTTAGTGTATTGCGCGTTGTTCATATTTCCCGAAAGTCGTGAAAGTCTTTCGCAATACCTTTTCAAACGCGCCTTTCAGCGCATAGGCGAGGCACCGAATGTTGGCAGTCATTTCTATATTCTTTTCCGCTTGTTCAGCGAATTACTGCCTGCTTTGATTTTTGTCATTGTTGTATTTATAATCGGCGGAATCAGAAACATCCGTGCATTTGTATCGGAACATCTGAGGTTGAGTTTGTTTTTCATCTGTATCGGATTTTGCGGTTCATTGCCGCTTATGCTCACACGCGTACAAAAAGGTTTTTATTTTGTTCCGTCGTTGCCGTTTTTCGCCATTGGCTTTGCCATTATAACTGCACCAATAATATGTCAATGGATTTCGAAAATCAGGCAAGCAGGCAGACTTCATAAAATAATAATTGCAGCAGGCTTCGTGCTGTTGCTGTCATCAGTGTTTTTTTCGTTTATGCAGATTGGTAAAACACGGCGCAATAAAGAAATGCTTCACGATGTTTATGTCATTGGCAAAGTGCTGCCTTCACACACAACCGTGTCGGTGCCTGATTTTGAAACATGGAATCAATGGGACCTGCAGAGTTATTTCATGCGGTATTTCAATATCAGCCTTGATGATAAATCCCTGAATAGCTTCATGATTGTTGATAGACAATTACAGAGAGAAGTGATTCCAGGATATTTCATGGTTGGTACCCAAACAAACCGCTACAATTTGTACCGGAAAATATAAGTGATATAAATCGAAATGAAAGTTCAATGTTTGATATAGATTATTCAATATGAAAAAGAGTGCTTTTTCTGTGATTTTAGTCTTTGCGCTGACAATGTTCGTGTTTGGAAACGAGGTCTCGCTGAAGCCCGTATTTGATGAAAGAACAGAGCTGATGAGTATTGTGTTCAGACTGGCTGGGGCTCCTGAGTATAACAACAATACGACAGTTGAATCATATACAAGTAAGGTCGATGAATACTTCAATCCTTTTTCCGATCACGAAGTTGTAAAACTTGCGAAACTGGTGCGACGAAAAAATGGTGTTTCATATGATGCTGTTATGTCAATGGCTGTGCATCTTGAAATCAGAATCGACTCCCTTTTTTTAATTAAAGATGTTCTTGAAAGCAGTCTTGATGAGCGCTGGGGGAATTATTCTTCACCGTTTGTTGCGCAACTGAATGATTTTTACAGAAAAACAAAATTCAAATATTTTTTTGACAGTAATAAGGAATTTTATTCTGTTGTCGAAAATCGTTTTTCATCGATCACTGATAAAGTTGATCTGAACTGGTTCCAAACGTTTTTTGGAGCTGAAGCCAGTGAGAAATATAATGTGATTATCAGTCTGATAAATTATGGCAATTATGGTCCTTGCGTCAGGTACACAAATGGGATAACAGATATTTTTTCTATCAACTGTGCCTGGGACGTTGATTCTGCTGGTATTCCGGTATTCCGAAATTCCATCTTAAAAGTTCTTGTTCATGAAATGTGTCATTCATTTTGTAATCCGGCCGGAGATAAATTTTTCCCGGAAATGGACACGGTTGCTGAAAAATTCTTCAGGATCAATGAGAACAAATTCAACATGCAGGCTTATGGCAAAGCATATACAATTGTAAATGAAATTCTGGTCAGAGCATCTGCCATAATGTATTTTATCGACCATGGCTGTACTATTGATGAAGTCAAAGATATGATTCTTTATGAACAAGGACATGGCTTCATTTGGATTGATCAGCTGGTTGAGTTGCTTAAAAAATATGAAAACAACAGAACGCAATACCCGACATTTGAAAGCATCATGCCCGAAGTTGCGAAACTGCAGAACTCACTTGATCCGGAAGCTGTCAACAATGCTTTATCAGAATATTCTCCGCGTATTGTGTCGTTTTCCATTGCGGATAACTCAATTAATATTGATCCTACTTTGGAGGAAATCATTGTCGTCTTTGACCGGCCAATGGGCGGTGTCGGTACTTCATGGGGGATAGGCGGACGGAAGAGTTATCCGAAAATTCAATC
>CAZJOL010000070.1:0-11906 GCA_964547605.1 uncultured Bacteroidaceae bacterium
AGGTGTTGGTCATGCAACGGGCTATTCCAATTATACTCATATTCCTTACAAACGACCATATTCGAAATATACGCCCACCTGGCCGCGGAGCTTTATGCCCCAAAGTCAGGCCCAGCGCGATCTGGTGGCAAAAATGAAACTGATTCCCAATACAGCTGTCATAAAGGATCAGTCGGGTGTATTCCTTGATGATTCCATTGTGCGCGGCACACAGCTCAAGGACAATGTGAAGGATTTGCGCAAGGCCGGTATCCGCGAGGTACATATGCGCATTGCCTGCCCGCCGCTTACCTATCCCTGTCAGTTTCTCAATTTCAGCCGCTCGCGATCAAATATGGATCTGGCAACCTATATTGCAATGAATGAAATTGAAGGCAGAGAGGAAAGAGATATGGCTGCATATTCAAATCCGGACTCCGAAGAATACAAACAAATGGTGGAACGTATCCGTATTCGTCTTGGACTCGATTCTCTCAAATTTCAGCGCCTCGAAGATCTGATTGAAGCAATCGGATTGCCCGGAGAAAAAGTGTGCACGCACTGCTTCGACGGGTCAAGCTATTTCTGATTCAACATTCATCAGGCGCATAACACATGCAGCTCTCCGATTTCAGGAATCAGATATCAGATTTTTGAAGTGATGCCGCTTTGAAGGCCAAATCTTGAACAACCCGCGCATTCCGGCTGATCAAAAGGAAGGGAGAAATGCGGAAATGTGGGGCTTCATGTAAAACCGCGTAAAACCCGGCAAGCTGTGACACAGTCGCGAATGTGCGAAAACGAAAAACATAAAACTGACAGCTCACTACTTATCACTAAGCAGCGTCTTTACAAACTTTCAACTTGATAAACTTTCCACTCACATGGCATTGAGCGTATCAATATCCGCCTGATCGAATCCACCATTATCGGTGATTTCCCAGAGAATAGACTGAATGGTGCCATAATCGTTGGGATCGATAGTGGTTTTGGCATCCAGGATATTACACACTGTAATCAGGTCAGGATTCACAGTAATAACGCCAATTTTATATGGATCTGTGGCAGTAGCAATTCCATTATGGGCATTGACACAGAACAGAGACAGATGCACATCAGTAGTATCATGTGCAGGGACACTGAAGCTTACGGTTTTTACAAGCAGACCATGCTGGTTTGACGGTGTGTGATTTGCTTCGTAGCAAATGGTGCCTTTGGGGATACTCACCGTTTTTGTAGCGGTTGTATTGTTGTAAACAGAGAAATACAGGTTGACCAGCGAGCCATAACCCAGCGAAAGATAGCTGAGCTTCAGATCCGGGTTGCCGGGAATTCCATCAGGATATTTAGTCTTGTCGAAAACCGGAGCAGCAAGAATTGCCGGAGCGTTTCCATGAACAAATCCAACAACTTGAATTCCTGAAGGGAAAGAATACAGTGTACCTGCAGGAATCCCGGGGTTCTCTCCCAGACCGGCATTGTAATAAGCATCAGTGTGCGATGCCTGATTGTTAACAGGCTCAAATGGGGTGTATTCGGACTTATCGTCTTTGCAAGATGTCATTGAAACAATAATGATGGCTGCTACAAGAGATAAATACTTTTTCATAAGTGTTGAATTTGAATGCAATATACAAACTAAAATCAATTTGCCGACATTTACGTAATATTTTTTTTCAAACAAAACCCGTCGTGGTTGTGAAATCTGCACAAATTTGAGGTCAGACCTTGATTTCATACAATTTATTTATTTTTGCAGTCCGGCACAAGAAAAGGCCGCAACCAATGTCTAATAGAAAATTTCAATATATGTCGCGTTTTCAGATCTTCTTTCTGGCAGTATTACTGTCATCCCCGATAATAAATTTCGCGCAGCCAGGCAATATGCCTGACGCTAATTTTCAGATTACAGGGATTGTACTTGATTCTGTCAGCGGCAAACCCGTGGAATATGCCACCATTGCCCTTGTATCTGTGCGCGACAGCAGCATTGCCGGAGGTGGAATAACAGACGCCACCGGGCGGTTCAACTTTACTTCGAAAACGCCTGGCCGTTTCATGCTCCGAGTGAATTTTATGGGCTATGCCAACAAAAACATCGGGCCGCTGCAAATGAAACCCGGCTCAGGGCCTTTGTTTGATCAGGGGAAAATATTGATAGCACCTTCATCGGTGGCATTGTCAGGCGTTGAAATTGTGGCAGAAAAACCTCTGATTGAACTCAGCATTGACAAGAAGGTGGTGAATGTTGCTCAAAATCTGAATACCAGCGGGGGAACAGCGCTCGATGTTTTAAAGGAAGTTCCCAGTGTGGAAGTGGATCAGGACGGAAATGTAAGTCTGCGTGGCAGTGAGAATGTGACCATTCTGATTGACGGCCGCCCCAGCACAATGACCGGCGCCGACCGCCGTGCAGCCATGGAGCAGATTCCAGCAAGCAGCATCGAATCGGTGGAACTGATTACGAATCCTTCGGCCAAATACAGCCCTGAAGGAATGACCGGCATCATCAACATTATTCTGAAAAAGAAAAAGGGAAGCGGTTTGAATACGTTGCTTTCACTTAATGCAGGCACAAAAAACAAATACAGCGGTTCTTTTTCAGCCAGTTATTCGACTGATAAATGGACATTATTCGGAAATTACAATTATCAGAATCGCCAGCGGAGCGGCACCGGAGAGAGCGAACGGACAACGTATGATCTGATCGATAGCTATTTTCTGCATCAGGATTTTGATGAAATTCACGGCAATGAATCGCATAACATCAAAATCGGCGGAGAGTATTATTTTTCACCGAAACTTATTTTTGCTGCATCCGCATCCACATTTATTTTCAGCGATTGGGAAGATGAAGATGTGATGAATTATACCATGAATCCCGATGATATTTATACGCTGATTTACCGAAACCATTCCATTGAAGATGCTTCGATGCGGAACTGGGATTTCAACATGAATCTGAAAAAGCGTTTTGCAAAACCAAAACATGAAATGACGCTTGATTTCTCAATGAGCAATGGAAACCGACAGGACAGCTCCTTCAACCGCATTACTTATCTCGAAGAAGATTTTGAAACCGTTAGTTCTGAGTCCCCGGAATGGGCTAAAACTGTGTCGCCGAATCTCAATGCCGTGAAGACTTTGAAACTTGATTACGTTTATCCTTTCAACGACAGCACAAAGCTTGAAGCGGGATTTGATGGCTCCATGAGAGCCATAGATGCGGACAGCAGGTATTTTAACTACAGTTTTTCTGATCAGGATTTTATTTTCAACGATACGACCTCCAATCATTTTTTATACAACGAAAACATCGGTGCATTGTACGCCAACTATTCAACTAAAATTAAAAAGTGGGGCCTGTCGCTTGGAAGTCGCATAGAATCAGCTTCTACAAATGCACGTGAAGCCGATTCATCCGATAACAAAAAAACATATTACAGTTGGTTTCCTACGGCTGCTGTAAGCTATAAGCTTTCAAAAGTCCAGGAAATTCAGCTCACCTACAGTCGCCGCATTAACCGCCCGGGCTTTCGCGATCTCAATCCCTATATTGATTACAGCGCTTATCCGAATCTACGTGGTGGGAACCCTTATCTGGATCCGGAATACGTAAACGCGCTTGAACTTAGTTATGCGTGGTATTCGAAAAAAGGAACCATCATGCCGACCATTTTTTATCGCAGAATCAATGATGTGATTTCACGATACAGAATGAATATCAACGACTCGGTTTACCTGATGACCATGGAGAACTATACTTCTGCCACATCCTATGGTTTTGAAATGATATACACCTACAAGCCGCTGAAATGGTGGACCACAACCATCAGTGGTTCTTGGTACCGTCATGTAGTGGATGGAAGTAATGTGGAAACAAGCATTACGGCCGAAGGTTATGGATGGCAGGTACGGAACAGCAATTCATTCCGCTTGCCGAAAAGCTGGGAGGGAAGTTTATCGTTTTTCTACAACTCTCCAAAGTCAACCGGGCAGGGAACCCGTGGTGCCATGATCATGTCGGACTGCGCAATCAAGAAAGGTTTCTTTAAAGACAAGCTGGCGATATCACTCAATGTCCGTGACCTGCTTGGTACTGGGCGTTTTAAAATGTCGTTTAAGGAAGAAGATTACGAAATGGTTATGAATCGTCGTATGGAAGGCCGGATCTTTATGCTGGGCATTACCTGGAAATTGACAGGCGATTATAAATCGAAGGAAAAACGAGGTAATGGCAATGGAAACAACGGCGGCGATATCGATGACGGCGGCTTTTGACTTTCAAAATAAATAGTCGTTATAATCGTTACGCGTTACAGTCGTTACGCGTTACAGTCGTTACAAATAGCTTTCAGTTGTCAGCGAAGTCCCGTCTGCAAAGCACGGGATGATCAGCTTTCAGCTCTGAGAAGGAGCTTGGAAGAAGGATTGCGGCATGCGGCATGCGGCCGGCGGCATGCGGTTCATGGATCAACGCCGGAGGCCTGTCTGCTTACGCGTAATACCATACGCCTAATGCCTAATGCCTTACGCCTGATCTCACATTTCCACATTCTTTCAAGACAAAAGATAAAAGCTCTGCACTGAGCTTGTCGAAGTGTACAAAGACAAAAGTGACCATCTAATATTCCCACATACGCCGCAGGCCTCACATCGCCGGAGGCGCCACATTTTCACATCATATCTCGTATTTCTGATTTCGTAATTTGTATTTCGTATTTAATAAATCAAAGTATTTTTGCATTCCTAAAAGTGTTTTATGCTCTGGTGGTATTTCCCTTTATTGTTTGCAACCGGAATGTTTGTGGGGTTTATCAACACCATTGCAGGCAGCGGCTCCTTTCTGTCATTGCCGGTGCTTATTTTCACGGGAATGCCGGCCAATGTTGCCAACGGAACCAACCGCATTTCAATTCTGATGAGTTCGCTCACCGGTGTTTTGTCATTCAATAAAAAAGGTTTTTTCGATATCCGCAACGCACTGATTCTTGCTGCATTTGTCATTCCTGGTGCAATAGCAGGGACGTTTTTTGTTATCGAAATTCCGGATGAGCTTGTTGAGAAACTGATTGGTTATATCATGCTGATTTTTGCATTGCTCACCATCTGGAAACCGCGCACATTCAATCGCCCACCACAGTCGCAAGCGAATGTGCGCATCCGCTGGTATCATTGTCTCATGTTTGTTCTTATTGGATTTTACGGGGGGTTCATACAGGCGGGTGTGGGCATATTCATGTTGTTTGCCTTGGTCATGTCGCTTGGTTATGACCTGATGAACGCCAATTCAATCAAGCTTGCACTCACATTGGTCTTTACTCCATTTTCACTTGCTGTTTTCATTTATCACAATCAGGTGGAATGGATTCCGGGTTTGATTCTGGCCGCAGGAAGCATCATAGGTGCTATGCTGGGTGCCAGGGCGGCACTGCGGAAAGGAATTGGTTTTATAAAAACAATTTTGTTTGCTGTTTTGATTTTATCAGCGTTGAAACTCATTTTTTCATAGAAATTTTTATATTTGCTGAAAAAATTTGAGGGTATGAAAAAACTATTCTTGTTTTCTCTTGGGGTAATTGCGGCATTCTGCGTATATGCACAAAATGGTGTACTTTATCAGGCCGACGATGTAATGCTCAACAATGCTGTGGCTAAGGACAAGTCTTTGATTGACCGCTACATGGCTTATGAAGCGAATTTCGAAATGCTGATGAATGATGCGAAAACCGACACGCTCATTAATGGAAAACGTGTGATTCCTGTTGTATTCCATATCGTTCATACATATGGTGCAGAGAACATTACAGATGACCAGGTTTACGATGCCATTGAAAAGCTCAACATCGATTACAACCTGCAAAATGCCGACACTGCCAACATTTACCCGTTGTTCAAGTCGCGTGCTGCCAATTGTCAGGTCGAATTCCGGCTTGCCAGGATCGACCCGGATGGCAATTGCACTTCCGGAATCATTCATCATAATGATCCGCAAACAAACTATGCATACTTTAACACGATGGCAAAATATTGCTGGACTCCCAGCAAATACATGAATATTTTCGCTGTCAATTTTATTTATCCTGAAGGCATGAGCCTTCCTGATGGTGCATTCATCGGCGGCATGTCACCGTTTCCGCCCAGCAACACGCTCACACAGGCTCTAACAGGTGGCGATACGTTGATGGACGGTGTATTGATTCGTCAGGATTGCATCGGAACAATTGGCACGGCTGATAATATGGCCGGCATGGGTTTGAATCTTTTAAACCGCACATTCACTCATGAAACAGGACATTATTTCAATCTCTATCATCCTTTCCAGTCATTAGGTGCATCTTTCGGCATCGATGGATGTGGGATACCGTATGTATTCGAAGCCGGAGATGAGGTAGATGATACACCACCGGTTGCGGTGGCTACTCAAAACACTTCGCTCAGCTGCTTTACTCCAGGCAGCATAAACTCCTGCAATACCGATGATCCTGATGAACCTGACATGATTGAAAATTATATGGATTATCAGTGGGGTTATTGTACAAACATGTTTTCACTCGGTCAGCTCGACCGCATCAATGCAACACTTTTAAACGACCGCAGTAATCTCTGGTCATACGAAAATCTTGTTGCAACAGGAGTCCTTGATACAGGCACCATTCTTTGCGCTCCGATAGCTGATTTTTTTGCAAATACACTGACTGTCTGTGCTGGAAATCCCGTTACTTTCAATGATGTTTCGTACAACGGCACTGTTGCAACACGCTCCTGGACTTTTACCGGCGGAACACCGGCCACTTCATCCAATCAGTCTCAGGCCGTTGTTTACAACACCCCGGGAACCTATGCTGTAACTCTCAAGGTTTACAATGCCACCGGCAACGATTCACTTACACGCAATTCTTATGTTGTTGTAATGGACCCGGCATCCGTAACTGTTGCTCCATTGATTGAATCTTTTGAAACGATAAGCTTTAGCAATGATTTGATTATTCTCAATGATACAGGTTCAGCATGGGAGCAATCGGCTGATGCGTGCACCGGTTCAAAAGCCATTTATCTGAATAATTTTGAAGGTAATGTAGCCGGAAGCCACGATGCATTTATTACTCCGGCTTACGATCTGTCTGGCCTGGGAGAGCATACGACAATAAAATTCCGTTGTGCCTATGCGCCAAAATATGTTGCTGGTTCCATTTTGACAGCAGCAGATACAATATATGATAAACTGACAGTTTCATTTTCTAATGACTGCGGTGTTACATGGGCCAATAAATTGTCCTTAACAGGAACAGCATTGGCATCGGCCGCACCGGCAGAATCAGCATTTGCTCCTGCTTCAGAAGCCGAGTGGGGAACTCATCAAATCACCATCCCTCAGTTCCAGATATCCGACTACGATAATTTGCGCATTAAATTTGAACTCTACTCCAATGGTGGTAATAATATTTTCATTGATGATATCAATATTCATCCTACTTCATGGTATTCAATAAATGAAAGCATTATTGCACAAAGCTTCAATGTATTTCCGAACCCTGCTGAAAGCGAGACCAATATTGCTTTTGAACTTTCCGGAAATTCCGAAGTGAAACTGTCAGTTCTTGATATCACAGGACGCGAAATTATTGTACTTGAATCTGCAACTCTTTCTGCAGGATTGCATCAATATCAGCTGACCTCATCGCAGGTAAAAGCAAAAGGCAGCTACTTTATCCGTCTTGAAGTGAATGGAACACAGATGGTGAAGACTGTTGTTTTCTAATAAAATGATTTTATTTCATCAAGTCCCCGTTGATTTTTTCTTCGGGGATTTTTTTTGATACCGTCTTAGTAATTGGATGCTGATTCGTTGTGGGGTTGATTTATTTTGTAAGTTTACAGTCTTGAAATCCAGTATGAAATCCACGCCAAAACCATTGCAGTTCACTGTCCGTGATGCCGACACCCTTCTTCCGTTTTTACTGAAAGTATTTCCCGGAAAACCCCGCACAGGGCTCAAACAAATGCTGCAAGGCGGACGTGTGGCCGTTGACGGAAAAACTGTGACGAGGCATGATTTTATCCTGAATGCCGGAATGATTGTTACAATAGGAGCTCCGGCATCGAAGCCCTCTGTTAGCATCCCCGGAATAAAAATCCTGTTTGAAGACGAGAGCATCATTGCTATTGATAAACCATCTGGATTGCTGACTGTCGGCACAGAGAAGGAAAAGACGAATACGGCTTACAGCCTGCTGAGCCATTATGTGAAGACTGAAAACAAAAGCAACAAAATATTCATTGTGCACCGGCTTGACCGTGATACCTCAGGTGTTCTTGTGTTTGCGCGCAATACCATGGTGCGCGATGTTCTGCAGGAATACTGGCACAACGAAAATCATAAACGCGAATATGCAGCATTGGTGTGTGGAAGAGTAGAGGAGCCCAAAGGCCGCATTGAGAGCTGGCTTAAAGAGAATGCCAATCTGCAGGTGTACTCAAGTATGAGGCCTGATGACGGACAACACGCCATAACACATTGGGAATTGGTGCAGCATAACGAAAACTTCAGTTTACTGAAAGTCATTCCCGAAACCGGCCGGCGCAATCAGATTCGTGTGCATCTGTGCGATATTGGTTTTCCGATTGTGGGCGACCGCCGCTATGGCAACGGACAAAACCCCATCGGAAGGCTGGGGCTGCATGCCACTTTGCTGGCATTTGTCCATCCGGTGAGCGGCAAAATGATGCAGTTTGAATCACCGATACCGGGGAGTTTTTTGAGGATGGTAAAATAATTTTTTCTACCCCTCGAATGGTTCAAAACCCTTCGAGGGGTTTAATGAACAGTACTATGGAAATACTGATGTATATTTTGATTGGACTTACAATTGTGAGTATTATTTTACTCATCGTACTTCGTCCAAAGCAGCAGCAATCGGATATCTCCTCAAAGCTTGATTTATTCTCAGCTTCGCTGCAGCGGGTTGAAAACGGATTGAAGGATGATTTTCAGCGCAACCGCGAAGAGAGTACGAAGCTGACAAAAGAAAACCGCGATGAGCTCAGCAATTCACTGAAGGATTTCAAAGGCGAGATGTCTGAAACGCTTAAATCCATCACTGAGGAAAACAGAAAAGCACTGGAAAAGCTGACGACAACTGTTGAACAAAAATTACTGATGCTTTCTGAACAGTCAGGTAAAAACGCAGATCAGCAGCGCGAAGTGCTTGAGAAATCCATCAAAGGTTTTCAGGAATCGTTTGATAAAAGCGTGCAGTCGTTTAATGAAGTGCAACGCGAGAAATTTTCACAGCTTGAGAACAGACAAAATGAGCTGATAAATAATACCGAAAAGAAGCTTGAATCCATACGTGTTACGGTTGAAGAAAAACTTGAAAAAACGCTCAGCGAGCGGCTTGGACAAAGCTTTGAAACAGTCGGCAAACAGCTGATCGAAGTGCAGAAAGGACTGGGCGAAATGCAGTCGCTGGCTCAGGATGTCGGCGGATTGAAAAAAGTGCTCAGCAATGTGAAAGACCGTGGCGGAGTGGGAGAGATTCAGCTTGAAATGTTGCTTGACCAGATTCTCGCACCGGAACAGTTTGCCGCCAATGTCAAAACCAAGGCGGGATCGAACGATCTGGTAGAATTTGCCATAAAGCTACCGGGAAAAGACGACATGAATTCCGTTGTTTATTTACCAATCGATGCCAAGTTCCCGCGCGACGTGTACGAAAAAGTTCTGGATGCGTATGAAACGGCAGACACCACAATCATTGATGCTGCGAATAAAGAGCTTGAAAATACCATCAAAAAAATGGCAAAGGATATTCACGACAAATACATCGATCCGCCGCATACAACCGACTTTGCCATCATGTTCCTTCCGTTTGAGGGCATCTATGCTGAAGTTATCCGCAGGTCCAATCTGCTGGAGCAACTGCAGCGCGAATACAAGATATCCATAACAGGCCCGACCACACTGGCTGCAATACTGAACAGTCTGCAGATGGGATTCCGCACACTGGCCATACAGAAGCGCAGCAGCGAAGTCTGGAAAATTCTGGGTGCAGTAAAAACAGAGTTTGAAAAATTTGGAGGATTGCTTGACAAAGCGCAAAAGCAGATCACCAGCGCTGGAGAGACCATCGATCAGCTCAAGGGGACCCGCACCCGTGCCATTCAGCGCCAGCTGCGCGATGTGCAGGTGTTACCAGGAACAGAGGATACGCAAGTGCCGGAGCTTCCTGCAGGCGAGGATGAGTGAATTTAAAATACTGCTTTATCGGTACTCCTTCAATTAAGAAGAAAATCAAGTGCATAAAAAAACCATCAGTGATTGCTGATGGTTTTTTGAATGAGTTGTGGTTCTACAACCCAAACACCACTCCGAGATTCAGGCCAAACCAATCAAAGTCCGAATTGTCGGTCATTACGTAATTCCATTTAACGCTTCCTGTCAGTCCCAGATTATCGTTCAGCTGATACTGGATTCCTGCGTAAGGAGCAAGGCCAAATTGCAGATCGGAATCCTTAATACCCAGCACATTTACTGAAACATTGTAAACGCCAAGATCGCAACCAAGAAACGGCTGAAATTCTTCTGTTGATAAATGGTACTCTGCAAGCAGTGTAATTGGCATAAAACCGCAATTAATGTCATCCCAGTCCGTTCCGAAATGATGGTAGCCGATGTTGAGTCCAAACGCGACATCGTCGGTTGCAAAATACTTTCCATTCAGGTTGAATCCAAATCCGGTATTGTAACCTGAGCTGAAATCACCCAATGGGAACTGTGGCCCAACCTGCAGCCCAAACTGCATCTGCGAATACCCTGCGCTTGCAATCATGCTAAACATGATTAATGCAATAAGTCTGATTTTTTTCATATCAATGTTTTTTAATGATGCAATATTAGCAATTTTTTTAATTTGTGTTTTTTGTATTTTAGCAAAAAAAAAGATGAGAAGAATAATATTGACAATTTGTATTACGGCATCAGTATTTTCTGCTTCGGCACAATCGGTGATTAATCTCCCGGCCCCTGTCACCACTGGTGGAAAGCCATTGATGGATGTTTTGTCCGAACGGCATTCAGGTCGTGAATTTCTGGATTCGGCCATGAGTGATCAGCAAATCAGCAACCTTTTGTGGGCCGCCTATGGTGTAAACCGCTCTGAGAGCGGAAAGAGAACAGCCCCTTCGGCCCGCAACATGCAGGAATTCGATATTTATGTAGCACTAAAAAAGGGTTTGTATCGCTGGAATTCCGCAAACAATCAGCTTGAGCCGATCAAGTCAGGAGATTTCCGCGGTAGAATCGGTCGTCAGACTTTTGTTGCATCCGCTTCGCTGGTGCTGATTTTTGTAGCCGATTACGACCGGATGGGTAAAATGGAGGAAGCTTCGAAAGAATTTTACAGCGCGGCTGATTGCGGATATATCAGCCAGAATGTATATCTGTTTGCAGCTTCGGAAAACCTGAGCACTGTGGTGCTTGGCTCTGTTGAACGCGAATCGGTTGCGCAGTTGCTTGGGCTGAAGGCCACACAGAAGATTGTTTTTGCGCAGCCAGTCGGTTTTGCGCAGCCATAGTGACCTGAAATATCTTGAAATTCCCCCGGTTGGTAGGGACATTTGACACAATGAGCGGAAAGCTGATTGATGCACCTGCAAATTATATAATTTAGCGTCAGATGAAAACGCACTTCTTCTTACTTCTTCTGACTATTCTGCCTTTATTATCTGCTGCCCAGGTAAAAGATGTTGTTGCTGTCAGAACTTCTTCGTGTCCCGTTGTAGATGGCAATCTGAGCGATGAATGCTGGCAGGGTGCTTCACCTGTGAATGGTTTTACCCAGAAATCGCCTTTTTATAACAAACCTGCCACGCAGCAATCCGAAGTAAAAGTTCTCTATGATGACAATGGAATTTATTTTGCGGTT
>CAZJOL010000071.1:0-11903 GCA_964547605.1 uncultured Bacteroidaceae bacterium
GGTGGATCGTGCGCTGAATGCGAGCAACACGATTGAAACGCCGGCGCTGACGCTGGATTTGCCATAACGCTTGCGGCATAAGGCATGCGGCACCTCGCACAATGCACAAGGCGCAATGCCAAATGCTTCCAATCTTACAAAGCACAATGTGATGATAACCTTGTTACCCTTGTTACCCTTGTTACCCTTGTTACCCTTGTTACCCTTGTTACCTTGTAACGATTGTAACGATTGTAACGTCAGTAACGAAAAATTCTAAAATCTAAAATCACCCGATCTGAAATCTTAAATCTGTGGTTTTAGTCGATTTTTTTACAAACACCACTTTTTCAATCAGATAAATTGTCGTACCTTTGCACGCTCAATTTGTCAGCAAAAGGACAATTGGCATAAAACACAACAATAATCAGCATTTTCAGATGAGCAACATTTCAAAATTGAGGAATATAGGCATTGCAGCGCATATCGATGCCGGGAAAACCACTGTCAGTGAGCGAATCCTGTTTTTTACAGGTGTTAACCGCAAAGTGGGTGAAACACACGATGGCGCCGCCACCATGGATTTCATGAAGCAGGAACAGGAACGCGGAATTACGATTGCCTCGGCAGCCATCACTGCTTTCTGGAAGGACCATCAGATCAATCTGATCGACACTCCGGGCCACGTTGACTTTACCATTGAAGTGGAGCGCTCACTGCGCGTGATTGATGGAATGGTGGCTGTATTCTGCGCAGTAGGCGGAGTTGAACCACAAAGCGAAACCGTATGGAATCAGGCCGATCGCTATCGTGTACCCCGCATTGCATTTGTTAATAAAATGGATCGCACCGGTGCTGACTTCAATGCTGTTGTTGAGCAGATGAATAAATATCTCGATGCATCGGCTGTTCCTTTTCAGCTCCCAATGGGCGCTGAAGATGATTTTGCCGGAATGATCGATCTGATTAATCAGCGCGCCTATTTTTTCGAAAACGACCAACGCATTGAAAAAGATATACCTGCCGAATTCACACAGGCCGCATTGGATGGTCGTCAGCGTCTGATCGAAGTTCTTGCTGATTATGATGAAACCATCGGCGATCTGTTTCTGAATGAGCAGGAAGTTTCCGCTGAATTGCTCATGAAAGCTGCACGTGAAGCCACAATCAAGTTGCTCATCACGCCGGTGTTCTGCGGTGCTGCTTATAAAAATAAAGGTATCCAGTTGTTGCTCGATGCAGTCATTGATTTTCTCCCATCGCCCGTTGATATCGGCGCTGTGGTTGGAAGCGATGTTGATAATGCAGAAAAGATGCTCACCCGCGGACCTTCTTCCAAAGAGCCGTTTTCGGCGCTGGCATTCAAACTGATCAACGATCCTTATGTTGGTCAGCAGACTTTTCTGAGAATTTTTTCCGGAACAATTTCAAGCGGAATGGCCTTTTTCAATTCCACCAAAGGCAAGCCTGAGCGCGCCGGACGTATTCTGCGCATTCATGCAAAAGACCGCGTTGAAGTTTCAGAGGCCGGCCCCGGTGAAATTGTCGCTCTTGTTGGTTTGAAACTTACACGCACCGGTGATACACTGTGTGATCCAAACAATAAAATCCTTCTTGAGTCCATTCATATTCCGCCCGCTGTGATTGATCTGAAAATCAATCCGGCCATTCGGAAAGACCGCGATAAACTCAGCGAAGCTCTTGCACGTTTATGCAACGAAGATCCTTCATTCCGCGCGCATTTCGATCAGGAAACAGAAGAAACCATTGTTTCTGGTATGGGTGAACTGCATCTCGAAATCATCATGGACCGCATCAAGGAAGAATTCAAAGTGGATGTTGAAGTTGGCGAGCCTGCAGTGTCATACCGCGAAGCATTGTCCACTGAGGTCGAAAGCAATTACCGTCACGTGAAGCAATCGGGCGGTAAAGGACAGTTTGCTCATACGGTTATCCGCTTTGAGCCGAACGAAGGAAAAGGGTTTGAATTTGTTGACAAAATCAAAGGTGGAGCTATTCCCGCCGAATATATTTCATCGGTTGAAAAAGGATTGCGTAAAGCTCTGGACAAAGGTCCTCTGGCCGGTTTCCCGGTGGTTGATGTAAAAGCGGTTCTTGTTGATGGCGGTTTCCATCCGGTTGATTCAAGCGACATGGCCTTCCAGCTTTGTGCAGCCATGTGTTTCAAACAGGGCTTTATGAAAGCCAGTCCGAAACTGCTGGAGCCCATTATGAAACTCGAGGTGAATACGCCCGACGATTATATCGGCAATGTGACCGGAGACTTGAACAAACGCCGTGGAAAAATCGAATCTATGCGCCGTTATCGCAAAGGGGCACAGAAGCTCAATGGTTTTGTTCCTCTTCAGGAAATGTTTGGATATTCAACAACATTGCGAAATCTTTCGAGCGGCCGCGCCAACTATTCAATGGAGTTCTTCAACTATCAGGCTTTGCCTGCTGCCATTCAGGAAGCTGTGATCAAGAAGCTGAACGAGAAGAAAAATGCATAAGGCACAACGCGCAATGCGAATGGCACAACGCATTGGAAGTTGAATGTTTATAAAGTCATCAAGTTCGTAAAGGCGACGTAAAAGCATGCAGCATGGAGTATTGATATGCTGTGCACTCGCTCTGAAGTCACTCTGAGCCCCGCCCGCTGTCATGCTGATCCTTGCCTGCTGTCACGTTGAGCGGAGTCGAAATGTCAACAGCAGGATAAACTTCGTCGAAGCAAGAACAGCGGGATAAACTCCGTCGAAGAGTCACTCTAATACTGGTTTTTATCATTCCGGAGTTACAATGTATCCTGCAAGAGACGAAGAGTAATGACCAAAAATGCTTACTTTTGCTGCGCTATGAGTGCTGCAAATAATCATATCGTCATTATCGGAGCCGGGAATGTGGGAACACATCTGGCTTTGCTGTTTAAAGAGCAGGGTGCCGCAGTGATTGTTGCCTGTCGTGACACCGCTTCAGCCGCGCATCTTGAAGGAACAGGCGTAACTGTTGTATCCATGTCCGACATGCCTGTCAATGCCGATTTGTACTTGCTTTGCCTGAAGGATTCAGTGATTTCTGAAGTTGCACAAGGGCTGCCTGAATTGAAAGGTGTTGTTGCGCATACTTCCGGAAGCATTGGTCTGGAGCTGCTTTCGAAGTTTCCCAGACATGGCGTTTTTTATCCGTTTCAGTCATTCCGAAAGGAAATTCCGCTGACGGTGAAAGATTTTCCGATTCTGATTGAAGCATCGGATGTGGCTACAGAAGGGATTTTGATGCAATTTGCCGCAATAATTTCTTCATCGGCAATGATAGTTCCGGCCAATGTCAGAGCAGGAATTCATACAGCCGGTGTCTTTGTGTCGAATTTCACCAATCTTATGTATGGTGCTGGATGGCAGGTGGCGCAGGAAAATGGATTTGATGCAGACAAATTGCTACGGCCACTGATAGAAGAAACAGCACTTCGGCTGAAATACATGCAGCCATCGGACTTGCAGACAGGACCGGCCATTCGCAATGACCGCGAAACAATATTGAAGCATTTGGAAATTCTTGAAGGGACCCCTGAATTATCCGGACTTTACAAAGAACTTACCAATGCATTACTGAAAAAATACGGACATGAAGAATTACCGTGAGAAGCTGAAAAATATCAAGGCATTTGTGTTTGATTACGACGGGGTGCTGACCAACGGAAACGTGTACCTGACTGATTCGGGAATGCAGCTCAGACAAGGCAATGTGCGTGACGGATATGCCTTGCAGCTCGCAAGAAAAAAGGGTTTTCATATTGCCGTGATTACTGGTTCGCATGACCGTGGAATTGAGCGCCGGTGCAATTTTCTGAATATCGAGCAGGTTTATCTGGGCGTCTCGGATAAAAAGAAAGTTTTTGAAGATTATCTCGAAACGTATCAGCTCAAACCTGCTGAAATTTTGTTTATGGGTGACGACCTGCCGGACTATCTGATTATGAAGATGGCCGGTATTCCTTGTTGTCCGGCTGATGCCTGTGAGGAAATAAAGCAGGTGAGCGATTATATTTCACCGATTCAGGGCGGAAAAGGATGTGTGCGCGATGTGATTGAGCAGGTGCTTAAAATCAAGGGAATGTGGATGGATGATGATGCGTTTCATTGGTAGATCCTGCTGTCGACTCTTCGACGGAGTTTATCCTGCGGGACGCAGGGCTCAGAGTGACAGCAGCGGGGCTTAGGATGACAGTAGTTTAAAGGACATTCAGGATGACAGGGGCAGGAAGTAGTAAAATAAAACAGGAACAAAAAAGTTATTAGTAAAAACAAATTGCAATGGCATATTTTCGTCTTTTCAGAGTTGTGAATCTGCTTATCATGGCGCTGATCATGTATTTCTTCCGTTTTTTTCTTTTCGAATCGGCGCTGGGTTTCGAGAATATCGCATCGCCTTTAAGCGAGCTTCAGTTCGGATTGCTTGTTGGAATGTTTGTTCTGCTTGCAGCCGGCGGTTATGCGCTGAATGATTATTACGATATCGGTATGGATGAAATCAACAATCCTGACAAAACGGTGTTGCGCAATAAGCTGCCATTGTCGGCCGGACAAAACTGGTTTTTCATTCTGACCGCAGCAGGTCTGGTTGCCGGATTCATACTGGCATTCATGCTGAAAGCAACATCGCTTTATTTCATGCCGGTTTTTCTGGCTGCCTTGTATTGGTTTTATTCGACAAAATACAAACGGGAATTTCTTTCCGGAAACATTGTCGTATCGCTTATGGCCGCACTGAATGTCGGAATCATTTATATTTACTACATCATGGCATTCATAAATGTCGGCACATTGCCGGTTTTAATGATGCCCTACATTAATGCGGTGACCCTTGTTTTTGCAGCGTTTGCCTTTTATCTCACATTCATCCGCGAAGTGGTGAAAGACATTCCGGACATGAAAGGAGATCAGGAATTTGAATGCACCAATCTGCCGATAAAACTTGGACTCAAAAAAACGAAGACCATACTGCTGATTCTGTCATTTGTCTTCATTGCGGCATTGGCTTACTTTGCATATTATTCCTATGAAACGAAGCGTTCGTATCTGATGTATTATATTCTGATTCTGCTGATACCTTATTGGATTTTTATTTTGCGGAATCTCTGGAATGCCAGGGAGAATAAGGATTTCAGAGAACTGGCACTGATGCTGAAAGTGTATATGGTTGCAGGCATTTTCTCACTGCAGTTACTTCATATGAGCAATCAATGGCGATGATACTGAACGACAAATTAAAAGAATACAGCATTGTGCTGGCATCGGGAAGCCCGCGCCGGGTCGAGCTTCTGAAAGGTATGGGCATTGATTTTTCAATCCGCAAACTTGATATTGACGAGTCGTATCCCAATGACCTGAAAGGTTCAGAAATTGCTGTTTATGTGAGTCAGAAAAAGTCGGCAGCTTTTCCCGAAAATGAGGTCTGTGATAATACGATTGTGATTACAGCTGATACCATTGTGTGGCAAAACAGCTGTGCGCTTGAAAAGCCGATGGACCGCGCTCATGCGATCGAAATGCTGAAATCGTTGTCGGGCGCAGAACATGAGGTTTTCACAGGGGTCATCCTCCGCTCGAAAACAAAAACGCATTCATTTTTCAGCCGTTCCAATGTTTGGTTCAGATCGCTTAGTCCTGAAGAAATTGAATATTATGTTGACACCTGCAAACCCTTTGATAAAGCGGGATCCTATGGTGTTCAGGAATGGATCGGGTATGTAGCGATTGAGCGCATCGAAGGGTCGTGGTTCAATGTGATGGGTCTGCCGACTCGCATGCTGTATCAGGAGCTGGAAGCTTTTATTGAAAGCAATTGAGCTGTCTCAGTACGAAGTGCAAATCCAGATTTTCACGTCTTGTTGCGAAACCTCTCCTTCTGTGATAGTAACAGTGTTAGCGGGTTCGTTCACAAAATATTCCTCAGGCATAACAACAAAAGTACCAGCAGGAAGTTCTGCTGATAGTTTGCCATTGCTGACTTCGAGGCTTGTGCTGTTCAGTTTGAGCAGTATAAATTCGGGTTGCCCCATGCTGTCGGCCGCTGCCTTGTTGACAAGATACACGCGGCCATCCAATTTTTCATAGTCACGGTCCGATTCCTCAATAACCGGCATGCAGCTGCCCATACCGAAGAAAACAGTCGAATGTATTCCGGTTGAAAAATCGTCTTTGCTGCATGAAAGCAGCAGGAGTGACAGAAGAACTGCAAGAAATAATTTCATTTTTTTCATTGAATTATTCTGTTGCTATGAACGCATTTTTTCTAGTTTTATTGATTATAAAATCGAAAACAATGAAATACAAAGTTACAAAAACAGCGTGCATGGCCAGTGGTAGTCCAGCTTCGGGAGGAACAAGCGAAAAAGAGGCCACAGCAGCAAATGCAGAACTTTTTGTAGTGAATATCAGATTGGCAGCGATGGTTGTTGGCTGATCCAATCGCATTTTTCTTGCAACAATATTGAAAATTAAACCACCACCAAACATGACTGCGGCAAAAAGAAGTGAATTTGTTAGCACCATGGCCGGTTGTGCTATAATCATTGATTTGCTCATGCCAATAATGGGCATTATGATGAGGAAAAATCCCCAGTTGATGACATGCCCCCTGATTGTTTTTATGGCAGGCATGAGCCGAGTTCTCCGCAGGATGCGGCTGATTATAAGAGGAAAAACTATTACTGTGATTATGATTGTCAATACGGACTGAGTGCTGATGGCGGAATCGCCCAGAAGCAGCAGCAATGCAATGGGTGTGACAATGATTGAAATCAGGTGAAGACCAAAAACTCCGGTGACCGCAAAAGAGAGATTTCCTTTCATGGCTGCGGTAAATGGAATGACAGACGGCCCGGGAGGACTGATGACCAGCAGCAGAATTCCGGTAATCATGAGTTTGTCTTCGAAAAAAAGTAATCCGGCGCCAAACAGCAGAAGTCCAAAAATGACAAAATTGAGCAGAAAGGATACTCCGACAATGCGAATTGTTTTTCCGATTGGGCGCCAGTCGGTGAAGCTGAATCCGGTGGTGGAAAATACCATTACAAGAGCCAGAATCCATACGGATACCGACGCCAGATGAACGGTGTAGTCGCCCAGAATAAAACCAAGCACGAGTGACAGGAGGAGAATAAAATTTCGGTTAGTGAATATTTTAAGCATAATGTTCAATGCGATTGTGTAACTTTGGAATGCAAAATTACTTCAATGGAATTGTTTTTTCATGCGGAACTGATAAATGGCATATGCGAGCTTGGCGAAAACGAAGCCCGGCATTTGCGTGTGCTCCGGAAAAAACCGGGCGATGTGATTGTTGTCACCGATGGAATGGGAACCCGTGCTGAATGCATAGTTGCTGATGCCGGTCCGAAAAGGCTTTTGCTTGAAATAAGAAAAACGGAAATGGTTGAACGCCCGAAACCGCAGCTGATTCTGGCTGTGTCGCCATTGAAAAATCCCGATCGTTTTGAGTGGCTGGTGGAGAAGTGCACTGAGAGCGGTGTTGGGGCTATTGTGCCGATCGTTTGTGAGCGAACGGAAGCATCTCTGAAAAAAACTGATCGCCTGCAGCGCATCATTCAGGCGGCAACTATTCAGTCGCTGCAATACTATATGCCCGAGCTCGCTCAGCCCATCAGCTTTTCGGAATTTCTGAAATCATATGATTCGAAAACCAAACTCATTGCCTGGTGCGACGATGTGTCCAAAACGCCCATCCTGTCTGCTTTGCACGAAGGTAATGATGTCATTATTCTTATTGGTCCTGAAGGAGATTTTACCAAAGAAGAATTTGATGCTGCCATGGCATCGGGTTATCAGGCAATATCGCTCGGGCAAAATCGTTTAAGAACCGAAACCGCTGCCGTGCTTGCTGCACAGGCATTTTATCTGAAGAATTCGAAGTGATGAAAAATTCAATATTTCTTTTTCTGATTTTTATTTCCGTGACGATGTTTTCATCTGCCCAGGTCAAAATCGCACTGCTCAAATACAGCGGTGGAGGAGACTGGTACGCCAATCCGACATCGTTGCCCAATCTGGTGAAATTCTGCAATTCGAATATGGGAACCAATATCGCAACAGATATTCCAACGGTTGATCCCGGCAGCAGCGATATTTTCAATTTTCCGTTCATACATATGACAGGTCACGGCAATGTGATATTTTCTGACCAGGAGGCTGAAAACCTGCGTCAGTACATGCTTTCAGGAGGGTTTCTGCATATTGATGATAATTATGGAATGGATGTGTTTATACGGCCGCAGATAAAAAAGATTTTTCCGGAATATGAGTTGATTGAAATACCCTTCAATCATCCGATATATCATCAGCAATTTGAGTTTGCCAACGGGCTGCCGAAAATTCACGAGCACGATGCAAAGCCGCCCAAAGGCTATGGCATTGTGGTGGACGGCCGCATTGTTTTGTTCTACACACACGAATGCGATCTGGGTGATGGCTGGGAAAGCCCTGATGTGCACAACGATTCGCAGGAAACCAGGACCAAAGCGCTGCAGATGGGAGCGAACATAATCCGGTATGTGTTTAATGGTGATTAGTGCAGGGCTTAACGCACAATGCACAATGCGCAACGCACAACGTACAACGCACAAGGCACAACGCTTTGAAAGTTCATAAAGTTCATAAAGTTTATAAAGGCGACGTTAGGAACATTTAGCATTCGGAGCATGGCTTGTTGACTTTTGTCCATTCTTCATGCTCAGGACAGAGCTTTTTTCACTTCGACAGGCTCAGTGCAGAGCTTTTATCTTTTATCTTTTTGTTACATTTGCTTTTTTTTCTAAAATGCTTTTCAGCTCAGTCACATTTCTATACGCATTTTTACCGCTGGTTTTGCTGTGCAATTACCTGGCACCCAAGGCATGGAGGAATGTAGTACTTCTGATTTTCAGTCTTGTTTTTTATGCGTGGGGTAGTGTATCTTATTCATTGCTCCTGGTGCTTTCCATCACAATAAATTATGGCTTCGGACTGATTGTGGCCAAAGTAATCAAAAGAGATGACGGTTCGCGAAAGCGCGCCTGGCGCTGGCTTGCGCTGGGAGTTGCGTTGAATCTCGGCCTTCTTGTGATTTTTAAATACACGGGTTTTTTCATGCACAACATGAACAAAGTATTACAGGCAGGAGGTTTTGAGCTTTTGCGAATTCCGAAAATTTTGCTACCGGTCGGTATTTCTTTTTTTACTTTTCAGGGCTTGTCCTATTTGGTTGACGTGTATCGCGGCACTTCTGAAGTACAGAAAAAATTTGTCAATTTGGCTTTGTTTGTGTCGCTTTTTCCTCAGCTGATTGCGGGACCCATAGTTCGTTATCACGATGTTGATCAGCAGCTCAGCCGGCGGTTTCAGAGCCGCAGAAAATTTTCGCAGGGTGTTGAACGTTTTCTGATAGGGCTGGCAAAAAAAGTGATTCTGGCCAATTCATTTGCCGTTATTGCCGATGCTGCATTCAATGCAGAACCCGGATCATTGTCAACTTCGCAGGCATGGCTGGGAATTGTATTTTACGGATTGCAGATTTATTATGACTTTGCCGGATACAGCGATATGGCCATAGGTCTGGGGCGAATGCTGGGATTTCATTTTCTGGAGAATTTCGATTTCCCCTATATTTCAACTTCCATCCGCGAATTCTGGCGAAGGTGGCATATCTCACTCTCCAACTGGTTTCGCGATTATCTTTACATCCCTTTGGGTGGTAATAAAAAAGGGCCGTTCCGCACATATTTCAATTTATTCATCGTATTTTTCCTGACCGGACTGTGGCATGGAGCCGGAATGAATTTTATTCTCTGGGGCTTGATTCATGGCTTCTTCATGATTATTGAACGACTTGGTTTTGAAAAAGTATTGAAGAAAGTACCTGTTGTTATTTCAAATACATACGTAGTTTTGGTTGTATTAATTGCATGGGTTCCCTTCAGGGCCGAAAACATCGGATTATCGCTTGAGTTCATCGGACGCATGTTTGCATTTTCGGATGAATCAGCAATTGATTTTTCTCAGTACTATTCTCCGCTGCTATGGATTATTCTTGCGATTGCTGTGGCAGGAGCCTATGGGTTGTTCCCTTTGTTGTGGCAACAAATGCTCAGACTTTTCCGCAAAATGAATTTCACTTTTAAAAGCGTTTTTGCTTCAGGATACGATTTGGTCTCAGTTGCCTTTTTCGCATTTGTTTTTATTGTTTCCACAGTGATTCTGCTGTCAGGCTCCTATAATCCATTCATTTATTTCAGGTTCTGATGAAACAGCAATCCAGACATAATCCGCCGATGCGCCGTTTCAGAAGTTACCTGCTGAGCATTGTTTTTATTGTGGCCATCTCTGTGCCGGCAATGAATATGTTGTTTGATTTTATCCCTGATGCGGAAATCAATGAAAACCGTCTCAAAGCTCCATTTCCTGCTTTTGATTTCAAAAAGCTGGATCCTTTTCCGCGTGAATTCGAAGTTTATTTTGAAGATCATTTTGTTTCGCGTAATTTTTTTCTGAAACAATATATGAAATTAAACCTGTTGCTGTTTCAGAAGTCGGTGATACCAGACAAAGCGGTGGTTGGAACGGATGGCTGGCTATATATGTCGGGTTTTGAGCTGGAAAGTTATCGGGGCGACAGTCTTTTCACAAGTGCGGAGCTTGCTGAATTCACGGCAGAAATAATGCGTCGTGACTCCATTGTTCGAACTTCGGGAGGACATTATTACTTCATTATTGTACCGTGCAAACATTCAGTTTATCCCGAATATCTTCCTGATTTTGCCGAAAAGAAAGTGGCGAAAAACAATGCGGAGCTTGTTATTGACAACCTGCAGCGATGCACCGGAGTGAATTGTTTGTTCCCGTTGAAAGAAATTCAAAAGCATAAAAGCAGTCAGTATTATCTATATTCAAAGACCGATAACCACTGGAACCACCTGGGGGCGTTTTATGCCGCTCAGGCAGTAACAGAGCTTATCCGGAAAGATTTTCCCGCTGTTAAACCGCTCAGGTTATCGGATTACAAAATTGTGGTTAAGAGGCAGCGGGGCGGAAATATTGCAGAAATGTTTGGATTGCAGGACGAGTTGAGTGAAGATTTTATCAGTCTGGAACCAATCAGACCCATGAAGTCCCATGCAGCAGCCAAACAGAATTATCCGGTGCTCGAAGGATTTGCCTATCCCGACGAGTATGAACTTGTTTATGAAACAGGGAATGACTCTTTGCCAAAAATGCTTGTTATCAGAGAATCGTTTGCGACTTATGCTACTCCGTTTCTTTCCGAGTCAGCATCCAAATCGGTGTTTATTTTTGATGCCTGGCAACATAAATTCAACCCGGAAATTTTTGAATCCGAGAAACCGGATATATACATTCAATTTGTAATGGAAGGATTTCTGAGGCAGATGCTTCGCTATTCGCGGGCAGAGAAAGGGGCGCTTCAATAATAGTTTTCAGAGAAAATTTTTTGTAGAATCCAACTACCTTTTTCTTAAGGTACTGCGTTGATCAGTCCCGCAGTATGAACCGGATCGGAAGATTGAATTGCACCCGAACGGGTTCTCCATCCTGATAACCGGGCTTCCAGTCCGGCATTAAGGTTACAACACGAACAGCTTCTTCATCGCAGCCACCGCCGATACCGCGGAGAACTTTGACATGGCTTACTGCTCCGTCTGTCTCAATTACGAATGTGACATATACAGTCCCCTGAATTGCGTCTTCCATAGCTGCATGCGGATATTTGATATTATTCATGAGATAACTCATGAGTGAATCCTGTCCACCCGGGAATTCCGGTGAATCTTCTACAATGGTAAAAATTTCATTGTTGTAATAGTTTCAATTGGCACCGGTTGTACCACGGTTGTGCTGTCGGAGATTTGC
>CAZJOL010000072.1:0-11674 GCA_964547605.1 uncultured Bacteroidaceae bacterium
TTTATTAACAAAACGCCCTATTTATCAACATTTTTGAGGTGCGAAACTTGAGTTATTGATTATTCAAATTCTGGCGAAATAAATGATAAGAGTTGTAGGATTTTTTACATTAGAAACAAACAGGCGGATAATCCCACAGCAAATAAAGATAAAGTCAGCACGCATCCTTTTCCCTTGCTGTTCCCTGACACAGCTGATGATTCAGGTTTGATAAGGCAAAGGGCCTCAAAGTTATTTAGATCCGGTACCTGTTCAATAAAATCAAGCTCCTTATGTTCAAGAACCGAAAACTCGTTTCCAATACTGAAACCAAATTTTAAAGTAGATTCACCGCCTTTGATTATCCCGCAAACATTATCATACGCTGTGTCGCTGTATGAAACATAAAGCATAATCCTTTCACCAATCAGATCTGGTGCTACCTGATCAGTAGCCAGGATTGTATAGTAGCCTATGGCTTTACATGTAAAATCAACATCTTCCGGATACCGCATATAATTCACAAAGAATTGGAAACGTGTGAAATCCATATTTTCAGGTGGTACAAGAATGAATGCTTTTTCTTTTCCCGTCATTTTGAGAATATGAATGCCATTTGTCATTCCTGTGTCGGCATACATATTGGCGAATTTTTGAACGGCCAGCTCAATCTGAGTTAAATTCAAACCCTCGGAAAGAATGTAATTTTTCAAATGCTGTGAATTTTGGTTTATTAGGCAAATGTAATATTTTTTGAACCCTTTGACTTTACAGGAAAAACACCTCATTCCAGTCATATTTTACAATCAGGTATTTATAAGTGTTTCCAGAATGTGTTATTAATAAAGGCTAAAGCCGACAACAAACGGTTACAAACATTTAAATCCGTTTACAAACGAAAGTAAGTACTTAATAACCGGATCAGGTGACCTGAACAATCTACTTTTGTCAGCGAAATGTTGAAAACAAATTTCTTGTGCATTACATTATAAGTAGTAATTTTAAACCAAATTTCCCGGCTATGGAAAAAGGCATGCAGGCACCCGATTTCACCTTCACTGACCGTGAGGGAAAACAGCGAAAACTGAGCGATCTCAAAGGCCGCAAGGTGATTCTGTATTTCTATCCGAAAGATTCAACACCGGGCTGCACGGCCGAGGCCTGCGATTTCCGCGACAATTACAGCATGTGGTTGAAAAAGGGTTACGAAGTAATTGGCATCAGCGCCGACAGCGGCGCTTCGCATGCGAAGTTTGCTGAGAAATATTCGCTTCCTTTCCCGTTGGTGTCCGATACAGAAAAAAACATCATCAAAGCGTATGGTGTCTGGGGTCCGAAAAAATTCATGGGCCGGGCATTCGATGGCATTCTGCGCACGACATTCATCATTGATGCGGAAGGGAAAATTGAAGAGAAAATCACAAAAGTTGACACAAAAGAAAGCACAGCACAAATTCTTGAATTTTTAAAATAAACACGATATGAGTAAAGAGAAAAAAGAAGAAAATCCGGTTATGTCCGAGAAACTGAAAGCGCTGCAAATGACTATTGAGCGTCTTGACAAAACTTATGGCAAAGGATCAGTCATGAAACTGGGCGATGCCCCTATTGAAGAACTTGAAGTGATTTCTACCGGCAGTGTCGGAATCGATCTGGCCATCGGTGTTGGTGGATTTCCACGCGGACGCGTCGTTGAAATTTATGGCCCTGAAAGTTCAGGTAAAACAACGCTGGCCATCCATGCCATAGCCGAAGCACAGAAAAAAGGCGGCATTGCGGCATTCATCGATGCCGAGCATGCTTTCGATATCAATTATGCAAAGAAGCTGGGCTGTGATGTCGAAAATCTGCTGATCTCGCAACCCGACAACGGCGAGCAGGCGCTCGAAATCACCGAAAACCTCATCCGAAGCGGCGCCATTGACATCATTGTCATTGACTCCGTGGCAGCTTTGACTCCAAAGAGTGAAATCGAAGGCGAGATGGGCGATTCAAAGATGGGACTCCATGCACGTCTGATGTCACAGGCCCTGCGCAAACTCACGGGTACCATCTCAAAGACACGCTGCGTCTGCATTTTCATCAACCAACTCCGTGAAAAAATCGGTGTTATGTTTGGAAATCCTGAAACAACAACAGGTGGAAACGCACTTAAATTCTACGCTTCGGTACGTATCGACATTCGCCGTATTTCGCAGATCAAAGACGGAGATAGCATTTTGGGAAACAGAGTCAGAGTCAAGGTTGTGAAAAATAAGGTTGCACCTCCGTTCCAGCAGGCCGAGCTGGACATCATTTATGGACAGGGATTTTCCAAATCGGGAGAAGTTGTGGACATGGGCGTCGATCTTAATATCATCAAGAAAAGCGGCTCGTGGTTCAGCTACGAAGACACTAAACTCGGTCAGGGCCGCGAAGCTGTCAAGGCCTTGTTGCTGGACAACCCGGAACTGATGGACGAACTTGAAAAGAAAATCAAAGAAAAACTCAGCGCTTAATGAGAATGAAATATCTGATTTTTCCAATCATCGCCCTGGCATTGGCCTCGGCGATGATTTCGTGTGGAAGCGATAAAAACGTTCAGCAATCACAGGATTCAGCCATGTCGCCGCTAGAAGTTCTCAACAAAAAAATCGAAGAGAACCCGAAAGTGGATAGTTTGTATCAGCAACGTGCAGAATTGTTGCTTTCAATGGGCGAAACCGAAAAAGCGCTCAGCGACGTGCGCCAGGCATTGCAGCTGAACCCGGAGAAAACCGCCTATCACATTCTGCTGGGCGATGTTTATCTGGCCATGGGCAATATCGAATCCTGCAAAAAATCACTGATTAAAGCTTTCGATATGGATCCCGGAAATCCGGAGCCCAGTCTGAAACTGGCCGAGCTCAACCTGTTCCTCGAAGATTACGAGAAAGTTTTCCTGTACAGCAACAACGCCATTGAACTGGACAAGTACAACGCAAAGGCCTATTTCATAAAGGGATTTGCCCAGCTTGAACAGAAAGACACTGCGAAAGCCATTGTCAGCCTTCAGAAAGCAACGGAAAACGATCCTGAATACTACGACGCATTCATCATGCTGGGCCATGTTTTCCAGGTGAAGGGGGATCCCATAGCCGGTAATTATCTGAAAACGGCTGTCCGCATCAGACCTACTTCTGCTGAAGCAAGATACAACTACGGTATGTGGCTTCAGGAGCAGGAAATGATTGAAGACGCCCTGGTGCAGTACGATGCTTTGCTTGTTATAGAGCCAAAAAACAAAAATGCATGGTATAACATCGGGTATATAAACCTGGTTTATCTTCAGAATTTCAATACGGCCATTGACAAATTCACAAAGTCGATCGAGTGTGACCCTACCTATGCCGAAGCCTGGTATAACCGCGGGCTTGCGTATGAAGAGCTGAAGCAATATAAAAACGCCCGTGAGGATTATTCTCAGGCACTCAAACTCAAGCACAATTACGAAAACGCCATTACTGCAATTAACCGCATCGAAGGAAAATAATAAAACATGAAAAAATATTTGCTCATTCTTTCATTGCCGTTCATTCTTGCGGCATGCTGTCAGCCCTGCCAGGAAGAGGCAAAAAGTGATATCATCGGGCAGCAGAACATTAAACTGGAAAGCGACATCATGACACCGGAGTCAATGTGGGCCATGGGCCGTGTTTCCGAAATTCAGGTGAGTCCCGGCGACAGTCTGATTCTGTTTGGTGTCACCTGGTACGACTGGAAACAAAACAAAGGCAACCGCGAATTGTTCACGATGAAGCCCGATGGAAGCAACCGGAAAAATATTACAAACACCAATGCAGGCGAATACAACGCTGTCTGGAACTGCAAAGGCGAAATCCTTTTCATGACTGCCAACGATAAGGATGAGATGCAGATTTTCAGAATGAAATCCGATGGCTCTGCCAAAACACAGGTCTCAAGCGATTCCGGTGGCATTTCGGGTTTCATTTTATCGCCGGACGAAAAAAATATTGCCTACACCAAAGACCTCGCACTGCCTACGGTTCAGGATATTTACAAAGACCTTGACAAAGCCAACGCGCGCATCATCGATGATCTGATGTATCGTCACTGGGATGAATGGGTGACTACCCAAAGTCATTTGTTTGTGGCGCCGCTGACTGACGGCAAAATGGGCGAAGGAAAAGATCTGCTGAAAGGTGAACCGTACGAAGTGCCGCAGAAACCTTTTGGCGGACTTGAACAAATCTGCTGGGCACCAGACGGAAAGACAATTGTGTACACCTGCCGCAAAAAATCAGGACTTGATTATTCTTTGTCAACCAACACCGATCTTTATCTGTACGACCTTGCCAGCGGCAAGACAAAAAACCTGACCGAAGGAATGAATGGCTACGACTGGAATCCGGTATTCAGCCCCGATAGTAAGAAACTGGCATGGGAAAGCATGCGGCGAGACGGTTATGAATCAGATAAACTGAGACTTTTCGTTCTGGATATGGCATCAGGTGAAAAGGCCGAATACACCAAAAGCATTGATCAGAGCGCAGAACAGCTGCGTTGGAGCAATGACGGTAAAATTATTTATTTCCTCAGCGACTGGCAGGGAACCCGCCAGATTTATTCTCTGAACCTGGCTGATACTGCGATTACCCAGATATCAAAAGGCTTATGCGATTATGTGGCTTTTGAAATTTCAGGCGACAAATTCATTGCTCAGCGTCACAGCATTTCAAAACCGGATGAAATTTATTCTGTTGACATGAAGACCGGCGCTGATAAGGAAATCTCTTTCATCAACAAGGATTTGCTGGCGCAGATTACCATGGGTAAAGTTGAGGAACGCCGCGTTAAGACTACAGACGGAAAAGAAATGCTGACCTGGGTTATCTATCCGCCGCATTTTGATTCAACCAAAACATATCCCGTTATTCTCTATTGTTCAGGCGGCCCGCAGGGTATGGTAGGTCAGTTCTGGAGCTATCGCTGGAATTTCCAGATGATGGCTGCCAACGGATATATTGTTGTTGCTCCCAATCGCCGCGGTACAACTGGCTTTGGACAGGAGTGGGTAGAGCAGATCAGTGGTGATTACGGTGGACAAAACATGAAAGATTATTTATCTGCCATCGACGATGTCTCAAAAGAAACCTGGGCTGATGAAAACCGTATGGCCGCAGTGGGAGCCAGCTACGGAGGTTTCTCTGTTTTCTGGCTGGCAGGTCATCACGAAGGTCGCTTCAAAGCTTTCATTGCTCATGATGGCATGTTCAATCTCGAAAGTCAGTATCTCGAAACCGAAGAACTCTGGTTTGTCAACTGGGATCTGGGCGGTCCTTACTGGGATAAAAACAATGCAATTGCGCAGAAATCCTTTGCAAATAGTCCGCACCTTTTTGTTGACAAATGGGACACTCCGATTCTGATTTTCCACGGTGAACGCGATTATCGCATTGCATACACACAAGCCATGCAGGCCTTTACTGCTGCGAAAGTCAGAGGAATTCCGTCACGCCTTGTTCTTTTCCCCGAAGAAAACCACTGGGTGCTGAAACCACAGAACGCCATTTTATGGCAGCGAGAATTCAAGGGCTGGCTTGACAAATACTTGAAATAGTTTTTCTATGAACCAGTAAAATGTCATCCTGAGTCCTGCCTTATGTCATCCTGAGTGTCGCTCTTGTCGCGCTTTTTCAACAAAAGACTTGCGACGTATCGAAGGAGGCAGCAGGATAGACTTAATCAAAGGATGGAGCTTTTTGCACAATAGACTTCCAAAAAACACAGATATGAAACAAACACTTATTGAAAAAATCATTGCTAACCACAGCAATCAGAAAACAGTAAAACCCGGAGATATTGTTGACGTCTTTATTGACACCCGCGCTGCGCGCGATTTCGGCGGCGCCAATGTTGTAAAGAATATTGTCGACAACGGACTGAAAGTTGCCGATCCCGCAAAAACCGTTTTTACTTTTGACTGCAACCCGACCGGTTCCGATCAGAAGTACGCTGCCAATCAGCATTACTGCCGCTTGTTTGCACGCGACAACAACATCAAGGTCTATGATATAGACTCGGGTATCGGAACGCATCTTGCCATTGAAAAAGGGCTTGTATGGCCAGGTTCGACATTTGTCTCCACCGACTCACATGCCAACATCATGGGCGCCATCGGCTCATTTGGTCAGGGTATGGGCGATCAGGACATTGCTGCCACCTGGGCCAAAGGTTCGGTCTGGTTCAAGGTTCCTGAATCGGTGAAAATAGTTCTCAAGGGAAAACGTCCGGCCAATGTGTCTGCAAAAGACATCGTGCTGAATCTGCTTTCGGTTTTTGGCGCCAATAAACTTCTCGGTTATTCAGTTGAATTCTACGGCGAAGCTGTTGATGCACTTACACTCGACGAAAGAATCACCATTGCTTCGATGGGAACTGAAATGGGCGTGATCATTCTGTTGTTCCCGCCGAATGAAAAGCTGCTGAATGAAATCGAAAAACTCAGCGGAAAGAAATTCGAAATGATTTTGGCTGATCAGGATGCTGAATATGTTGCAGTTCATGAAATTGATGTGACATCATTCAAACCCATGCTGGCATTGCCAGGACATCCGCACGACAACGAGGCAGTAGAAGGTAAAAAAGGAACCAAGATTGACTCGGCATTTATCGGAAGCTGCACCAATGGCCGTATGGAAGACATGCGCATTGCCGCTGCCATTCTGAAAGGCCGCAAAGTGGCTCCCGGCGTGGTTATGAAAATTGTTCCATCCACAAATGATATTTGGAAACAGTGTCTCGAAGAAGGTCTGGTGCAGATTTTCAAGGATGCAGGTGCGATGGTTTCCAACGCCGGCTGCGCAGGATGTGCTGCTGGTCAGGTTGGACAGAATGGTCCCGATGAAGTGACTCTGTCAACCGGAAACCGCAATTTCGCAGGCAAACAGGGAAAAGGATTTGTGTATCTGGCATCGCCGGCTGTTGTTGCAGCAAGCGCTGTGGCTGGTTTTATCACCACTCCGGATGCGATTCCTGAAAAACCGGCTGAATTTAAAAACACAGGAAAGTTCGATACGGCCAAAGCTGTCGCCAAAGAACGGGTTGCAAAGCCCAATGTTGTTGAAGGAAAAGTCTGGTTCATTGAGAAAGACGACATTGATACAGATATGATTTTTCATAACCGGTATCTGACCATTACCGACATCAAGGAAATGGGACAGTATTCGTTCGACAACCTGAAAGGTTATGAAGATTTCGCAAAACGTGCGAATCCGACTGACATTGTTGTTACAACGAAAAACTTCGGAGCCGGCTCCTCGCGCCAGCAGGCAGTGGATTGCTTCAAGTCGCTTGGCATTTCATGCATCATTGCTGAATCGTTCGGAGCCATTTATGAGCGCAATGCCATCAATGCAGCCTTGCCGATTCTTACGTACAAACCAGGCCAGATGCAGGAACTTGGAATGAAAGACGGTGACACCATCAGTGTGAATTTCGAGACAGGTGAAATAGTCAACAAAACGTCTGGAAAGACTGTAAAAATCAATCCTTTCTATCCGGTGCAGCTCGAAATTTATCAGAACGACGGATTACTTTAAATCTTGAATTTATGCGGAATGCGATTATTGTTTCGGTTGCCTGTCTGATTCTGACGGCCTGTTCTCCATTTAAGAAACTGGAAGTCGGTGTTGAACAGGCACCCGAAATCCGCATTCCCGGCTCGTTGCCAAAGGTTGCCATTTTCAATATGGTCGCCTCGGAAGCGAGCAGTAAATCATATGTTGAAACAGAATTTTTATATGAAGGCGCAGCGCGGGATGGTTCCAATGCCATATGCGACGCTTTCCTGAACCGGCTGGGCAAAAGCGGAAAATTTTCGATGCAGGTTGTGCAGTATAAAGGTGATGACCGAAACGAGCACCGGGAGCCGTTTCCGGTGAATGTAACGCAAGCACAGACATGGTGCAGCGATCTGAATGCCGATGTATTATTTGTAGTGGAGTATTTTTTTACAGACCTGAAGCGGAATGTAAGAGAATCATCGAATGCGGATTCAGAAGGGAAGCCCGTGTTTGTTGCGACAATGTCGGGCAGGGTAGAAGCTTCGATCAATATTTTTTATAAAGATGAAAACGGCACAATACAAGTATTGAAGCCGGTTGACTATGCACAGAACATTGATATCAGCGCTTCAGGCGCATCAAAAAGCGATGCAAAATCAAATCTTGGATCATCGCGAACCATTGTCTCCAACTGGGGTTCCGACATTGGTCGTGGCCAGGCGGACAGGTTTGTTGCGCGCAGTTATGATGTGAAAAGAGAATTTTATATAGGTAAAACAGATGAGTTTAAACAGGCATTTAAATTATTGAAAGAAGGCAATACTGACGAAGCAACACGTCTTGTAACGCCACTTTCAGGCAGTACATCAAAACAAATCCGTGATCAGGCATGGTTCAATCTGGCCATCATTGCAGAAGTACAGGGCGACCGTAACAAGGCGCTTGAATATGTAAGCAAATCAGATCTGCGCGAGGCCTATTCGTATAAATCGGCTCTCAAAGCGCTTTTGGGCGAGTGATTGTTATTTGTTTCTTTTATGGGTAACATATTAAATCCCAATATTGTTGGCAACAAAATCATTGAAATCAGAAGATCAAAGGTCATTCTTGATTTTGATGTAGCAGAATTATACAATGTACATACAAGAGATATTAATAAGGCAGTAAAAAACAACCCGGAAAAATTTCCCAAAGGGTACATTATTGAATTGACTGACAAAGAGTTTCAAGATTTGCGGTGGAAATTTTCCACCGCAAATCTGTCAAAAACAAGGGTGTTGCCGAAGGCGTTTACAGAAAAAGGTCTTTACATGCTGGCCACAATTCTTAAAGGTTCCAGGGCAACAAAGACAACCATTTCCATCATTGAGACTTTTGCAAAACTGAAAAATCTCACCCGCAACATTCAACAATTGTCGCAACCAATCGACGAGGATATTAAGAGTGATTTAATACAGAAAAGCGGGAAATTATTAGCCGACATGCTTGATGATGATCTTGCCCTGAGTGAGACTGAGACTTCAGTGGAATTTAATCTGGCCCTGCTGAAATTTAAACACACCATAAAACGGAAGAAGGATAAAAAGTAAGGATAAAGTGTGATTGTTTTCGATTATAAATCACGAAAAAAACTGGCACTAAATTTTTCTTACACCTGCAAAAACCAGTAACACCAGCAACACCATTATGGTTCCGAGACTTATTATTAATGCGGTATAGAAGTACTTTGGTCTGAACTCAAAAACAATTGTATTCTGTCCCGAATCGCTCATCACTCCCAAATGAAATTTGTTCACCAATTCGGGGTCCCTTGTTTTTCCATTTACAGTTGCAGTCCAGTATTTATGCCACGACTGCAGATAACATACCAATGCCGGCTCCGGCGTATTTACACTGACTTCTATTCTGTTTGGATTATACGAAACGATTGTAATATTGGCATCATGTACGTTTGAAGCCTGTACTGCATCTGCATAATCACAAGTGGAAATGCTATCTGCAACACCCATTAAAGAATAAGGCCGCGTGCATTCTGAAACATAAACAGGTCTGTGCCGCAAGACCACAGTATATATGTCGGGAAAAGAATTCTCCATCAGCTGAACATTCCTGTTTACGAAAGAACTGAAGCCACCATGGGCAAACTGCCCGTAGTAGTTGTTCAGATTTCGCCACAACCCGTAGCGTCTTGCACTGCTGGTATCGGAATGATGTATCACGTCAGTTGTCATGTCTGGCTGAGGATAGGTTTTTACAAAGTGCTGACTGGCAAATTCATTCAGCTCTTTGACTTTCAGGTCAGGACTATATACAGTGTACGGGGCCAGCATTCTGGCTGTCAGACCTGCATCAAGAACAACAAACACTGCAATGATGATCAGACGTTTTTTCATTGATTTAAAAACCATCATCAAACCAAGGAACAATAACAGCAGCACAATTGCTAGAACTGATTGGACAAATTTCAGCACTCCGATGCTCAATGAAAAGTCGCCGATCCTTATACTTCGTATGTATTGAAACAATGAACCGATGCTGATATCCGAAGTCTGAAAAATTGAAAACACAAAAAACAACACAGCAGGAATCAGTATCAGCAGCAGATGTTTATTCAATTTTGCTGGATTGTCATTCTTTTCTATGCTCTGCATATAAAAACCTGCCGATAAAATAAAACCAACTATAAAAAACAATCTGAATGCAGAAGGAAAGCGAAAAGAATCGAACAGAGGAACATAGTGATAAAGAAACTCCCTGATATATGTTTTTTCTCCGATGGAAATAATCAGGCAAATAAATGAAATCCATAGAATGGTTTTTTGAACAGAATCTTTCCGTTTGAAGAGAGACAGTACAAAAAAGCAAAATACGAACAGCCCTATGTATCCGTTGGCCATCGACAAGTCAGTGCCAAAATGCTCAAATCCTTTTACGGTTGTCAATGGCAGTAAAAAGGAAATGAAGGATTCCAACGAGAACGGGCTCTGCAGTATTTGCGCAAGCCCGAGTCCATCAGCTCTTTCCGAAAAACCGTAATTGTCAAAAAAGGTAACGAGATAAAGACACGAAAGCCCAATGGTGAAAACAACAACCAAACCATGTAATAGTGTGTAATTCCAGAATTCATTTCTTTTTCTTTCCCTCAGCAAACGAATGGCTTTCACAAAAAACACTACTGCAAAAATATAGGCCAGCACAATCACAAACGCGGGATAGCCGCCACTGATCATCAAATACAGAAATAATGACAACAGCAGGGCCTGCCATATTTTGCGTTCATGCTGCATGATGATATAGAATATCAGAACAAAAGGAAGCCATGCCGCTGAAATGATCCAGTAAATATGCTGCGCATTGCCGATCATGAAACCGCTGAAAGCATAAGCCACTGCGAGAATGAAGGCAACAATTCCGCTGAATTTTAAAGAACGGCCGAGGAAATACATGCCAGTTGCACCTGCCCAGACATGAAAAATATAATCCGCGGTCAGCATTTTGAATGTGTACCCATGGAAATAGGTCATGACAAGGGTTACCGGATAATACAACGTGCTTTGTGCATCACCGTAAAACGGATAACCTGAATACTGATAGGGATTCCAGAACGGAAAAACACCATCGGCAAAGCAGGTGCTGATGAAATACTTCCAGGGCATGGTACAATCCAGCGCATCCCATTTCAGCGGATGAACGAAAAACGCGGCCTCTTTAAAAACTACGACAATAATCAGCAGCAATAGCAGCGGCGTGAAAAGCGCCCTGACTGTTTTATTGGTAATAAACGACGATAAAATACGCATAACAGGATTTTCGAAAACCAACATTTCTTTTGTGTGAAACAAAGATAAGGGACTTTTTTTAGTGCAGGATATGCTGGTTCAGAGAATTATTTCCAATTATTTGGTCAATTCAAAAAAAAATCGGACATTTGCACCCCTAATTAAACAAACACATATGCCAACAAGAATCAGACTGCAAAGATTTGGTAAGAAGGCCGCCCCTTATTATCACATCGTCGTTGCTGACAGTCGTGCACCACGGGATGGTAAGTTTATTGAAAATCTTGGCATTTACAATCCGCTGACAATCCCGGCTACCATCGACATCAACTTCGAACGCGCCCTTCATTGGGTGAAAACCGGGGCTGCCCC
>CAZJOL010000073.1:0-11570 GCA_964547605.1 uncultured Bacteroidaceae bacterium
CGGGAGAGACAATGATTGAAATGATATCGAAACGCATTTCGCGGTCAATCGAAAATTCTTCGAGGTAGGCTAGTGCAGCTCGTTCAATGGCCTGCTGCTTTCTGTCATCAACAGACTCCCACGGCTCGCCAAAAGCAGTCCCGGTGCGCGTTTTGACTTCCACAATGACAAGAATCTCTTCGTGAAGTGCAACAATATCCAGTTCATCTTTGCCGCAACGCCAGTTTCGGTGCAGGATTCCGTAGCCCTTGTTCTGCAGGAACAATGCTGCTTCATCTTCTCCGAATTTGCCTGTTTCAGATTTGCTGCTGCTTTTGCTCATGAAAGCAAACAATTATTTTCTGATAAAGGATCCGTTATATGTCCAATCGTTGCTCTGAAGCTGAATGCGGTAATATCCTGCAGGAAGTGTTGCAACTGAAATGTTGCTGCTGCCATTTGTAAATCCGCTTGCAACACGGGCTCCACGTGTATCAAACACATTGTATGTGCAGGTTGAATTCTGTAAGCCATCAATATGAATCAGGTCTTCGGTAGGATTCGGATATAAAGACAAAACAGGCGCTTTATCTTCGGAAAGTGAGAGCAACAGTGAGTTGTCGCGCGACAATAAATGGAATTCCGGATCAAACACTACTGAATCAGGAACTCCTGTGTATGCCACGTGAAATTCCTGTCCTGAAAAAGTATTGTTGAACACAAAAGTAGTGTCCTGTCCGCCCTGATAGAAGGTAACCGGTACCGGCATTTCGAAGAAGCTTACCGAAGAATGGCTCTGAGTCTGGTTTATAACAACTGACGCCGAATCGCCGGGTATGTAATTCACAACAATATTATAGGTCGGATATCCTTCGTGATACAGCCAGTCGTTGAAAAACTCCGTGAGACTCATCCCTGAAGCCGCTTCCATGTGTGCAATGTAGTCAGGGCTTTTGGCGTATCCGAAATAAAAGTTCGGGTCGTTGTAATAATTTCGGTTGCCCTGGAAGAAGTTGTCATCGCCAACAACCCAGCGAAGCATGTGCAGCACATAGGAACCTTTGTAATAGGTGAGACGACTGTCGAATACGCGGTTTACATTGGTTGTGTCGTACACGAACACCGATCCGGTGGGATCTGCGGTCACATAATCAACAACGCCTTCTTTCCACGAAGGCCAGGAATAGGTCGGGCTGAAACGTTCGTAATTGAGCGCTGTATAATAGGTTGCAAATCCTTCGTTGAGCCAGATGTCCTGCCACGAGCCGCAGGTAACGGCATCGCCGAACCACTGATGTAAAAGCTCATGTGCCATAAGTTCATATCCGAAATCGACCAGAAAAGTCATGGTCTGATGCTCCATACCTCCGCCCCAGCCAAATTCAGCATGCCCGTATTTTTCATTCATGTAGGGATAAGGTGCAATTAGCGAATCATAAAACTGCATGACTGGCTCCAGAAAAGGGGTGTTATTCTGTGCATCGGTCAGATCTTCACTAAATACATAGCTCACCATAGGCAGAGAGCCAGTCGACAAGGTAAAGTTATCGGTGAAAATACTGTAATCGGTCACCGCAATTGCTATCAGATAAGCCGCAATGGGATAACGGTGTTTCCAGTGTGCGGTGGTTGTTGCACCAACGGTTTCAGAAATCAGAATTCCGTTAGACGCGGCATGGTAACCGTTGGGATGCGTGACATAGACATCGATGGAGTCGATTTTATCGCTCAGGTCGTTTTTGCAGGGCCACCATTCGTAGGCGCCATAGGGCTCAGAGAGTGTCCACAATGCAGGGGTTCCGCTTCCATGGGTGCTGGCCACAAATGATGTAAAACCGCTTGTAGCCTGCGGATTGCCATGGTAATACACTGTAATACTGTCCAGAACGCCGGCTGGTAATGCAGGAAAACCGGTGATATTCACTTCGTCGTTCACATGCACAGACATAGCTGATGACCCGTGATACCTCACTGAATCAACCATCATGTTTACTTTTAAAGAAAAGTTAATTTGAGTCAGATTACTTTGCAGTGGAACAAAATATGACGTGACAGAACCGCTTATATAGCAAGTATCCGGATCAACAGTCCAATTGAACCGATGATATTTCAGGTCATATTCCTGCCCGACAAATTTATCAGGAGTGTATGTCATTCGCGAAGCTTTGAAAGCATCGTCGAGTGCAATCTGTTTGGTGGCGTTGATGTCAATTACCTGGGCCTGCATTAAAAGCGCAGTTACAGCAAACAACAGAGTGAAAAGAATTTTTTGCATGGCGAAAATTTATTACAAGAGCAAATGTAAGATAAATTCGTTGCAGCGGAATAAAAACTACAATCCCCCGAAGGATTCGAAACCCTTCGAGGGATATAGTCACAACAACAAGTCGTATTTTAGTACATGTCACCCATACCGCCACCGGGCATCGGAGGCATAGCGGGTTTGTCTTCTTTTATTTCTACAACTACGGTTTCGGTGGTCAACAGCATGCCTGCAATCGATGCAGCGTTTTCGAGTGCGATGCGGGTAACTTTGGTCGGATCTATGACACCGGTTTCGAGGAGGTTTTCGTATACTTCGGTGCGGGCGTTGAAGCCATAATCACCTTTTCCTTCCTTTACTTTCTGTACGATCACACTACCTTCGAGCCCTGCGTTTTCAACAATCATACGCATCGGTTCCTCAATGGCTCTGCGGATAATATCGATACCGGTTTTTTCGTCTAAGTTGTCGCCTTTCAGATCTGCAATAGCTTCGATTGCGCGAATATAAGCCACACCGCCACCAGGAACAATACCTTCTTCAACAGCTGCACGGGTTGCGTGCAGTGCATCGTCGAAGCGGTCTTTCTTTTCTTTCATTTCAACTTCAGATGCGGCACCTACTTTAATCACAGCAACACCGCCAGCCAGTTTGGCCAGACGTTCCTGCAGTTTTTCGCGGTCGTAATCGCTGGTAGTTGCTTCCATCTGAGCTTTGATCTGGGCAACGCGGGCATCGATGTTTTCTTTGCCTCCCATGCCTTTTACAATGGTGGTATTTTCTTTATCAACGGTCACTTTTTCGGCCTGTCCGAGATAGGTCAGATCAGCGTCTTCGAGTTTGTACCCTTTTTCTTCGCTGATGACAATGCCGCCGGTCAGAACAGCGATGTCCTCAAGCATTTCCTTGCGGCGGTCGCCGAATCCAGGAGCTTTCACAGCAGCTACGCGGAGCGAACCACGAAGTTTGTTTACAACCAGGGTTGCCAGTGCTTCACCTTCGATGTCTTCAGAAATAATCAGCATCGGACGTCCGGTCTGAACCACTTTTTCGAGAATCGGCAGCAGTTCTTTCATGCTGCTGATTTTTTTGTCGTAGATCAGCATGAAAGCGTTGTCGAACGAAGTCTGCATTTTTTCCGTGTCGGTAACAAAATAAGGTGAAAGATAACCGCGGTCGAACTGCATGCCTTCAACAACATCAACAGTAGTGTCGGTGCCTTTGGCTTCTTCGATGGTGATGACGCCTTCTTTTTTCACTCTTTTCATGGCCTCGGCAATCTGTTTGCCGATTTCATTATCATTATTGGCAGAAATGGTGGCCACCTGTTCGATTTTTTCGAAGCTGTCACCGATTTCTTTTGACTGTTTTTTCAGGTTTTCAATAACTGCAGCAACAGCTTTGTCAATGCCGCGTTTCAGGTCCATCGGGTTGGCACCGGCAGTTACGTTTTTCAAACCGGTATTGAAAATGGCCTGAGCCAGAACGGTAGCGGTGGTGGTTCCGTCGCCTGCAGCATCATTGGTTTTGCTGGCAACTTCTTTCACCATCTGAGCTCCCATGTTATTTACTTTTTCCGGAAGATCGATTTCCTTTGCAACGGTAACACCGTCCTTTGTGATGGCGGGAGCTCCGTATGATTTTTCAATAATCACATTGCGGCCTTTGGGCCCAAGGGTAACTTTTACGGCGTTTGACAAAGCGTCGACACCTTTTTTCAGTTGTTCGCGGGCTTCAACGCCATAGAGAATCTGTTTTGCCATATATCTTCAGTTTTAAAATTTTTGATTTAGATGATTGCGAGAACGTCGGATTCCTTCATGATCAGATAATCCTTGCCATCAATGGTGATTTCGGTTCCTGCGTATTTGCCGTAAAGAACAACGTCACCAACCTTAACGGCTACAGGTTCGTCTTTTTTACCGGGGCCTGCGGCTACAATAGTTCCGCGCTGCGGTTTTTCCTTGGCGGTGTCGGGGATAATGATTCCACTGCTGGTTTTGGTTTCAGCCTGAGCCGGTTCAATTACAACGCGGTCGGCCAGAGGTTTGATGTTTATCGTACTCATATTCTGTCATTTTTTTGTTCGGCGCGCCTTGTCATTTTTTATGCCAAAGGATTATGTCTGCCATTTTTTCAGTCAGCTGATGACAACAGTGGCACGTGCGAACGGATTATTGTCTTTTTGTCAAGTTATCCGGAGTTTTATGAAAACAAAAAACCCGGAGACCGGGTTTAAAATTCTGTTTTTGTCAATTTCTGGTTTATTCAACCGGAGTGGCAGGCTGCTCACCCTGCGGGGTGCTGATCGGAGCCAGTTCGTTCGACTCAATATAGTTTTTAACCCGGCTTTCCTCAGTTTGCTGCTGTCCGCGCGGAATTACAAAAATCGACATAAGGCTCAGCGCCAGAACAACGATAGCCAGTGTCCATGTACTTTTTTCAAGGAAATCGGCAGTCTGACGAACGCCCATAAACTGATTGGATGACTGCATTCCTGCAACCAGCCCGCCACCTTTTGAATTCTGAACAAGAACAATGAGTCCCAAAAGGACACAAACGATTATCATCAAAATCACGAGAAAAATGTAAAAGCCCATCGCGTTGATATTTAAAGTGTTACAATTTCTTTTTCAAATTTTCGATCAGGGGTGCAAAGTAACTACTTTTTTCCGGATTGGCCAAAAGTAATTTTTCATACATCCTCAATGCTTTTTCGTAGCGACCTTGTTTTTCATAAATGGAGGCCAGCGTTTCGGATACAAGTTCGAATTTTTCAGTGGTGCTGTCTTCGGCAAGATTCCGGCGGTCGGGCAATCGGTTCAGGTCTATTTTAATGGTTGGCTCGGCTTTGATAAACTGATCGATTATTTCGGTGGTTTCCTTCTCCATGTCCTCCGGTATTTCCTGTTTCTGTGGTTCTTCGGTTTTATTCAGACTCAATTCTGCCAGCCGCTGCTGCAGAATTTTCAGCGGATCACTTTCTTCTTCAACTTTTGGTTTTTGAATTTCTTCGATAATTTCTTCCCGAATCTCTTCTTTCGCTTCTTCGGCTACAGGAGCTGTTTCGGGAACTGTTTCCTGAATAATTTCTTCCTGCACCTGACCTTCAACGGTTTCTTCAATCTGTTCGGTTGCCGGCATTATGACTTCCGCAGCGGGTCTTTCAATTTTCTCAACAAGCACTTCCGGCTCTTCCTGAACTGGCTCGCTAACGACTTCGGTCTCCAAAACCAACTCCTCGGTTTGAGGAATATCTTCATTTATTACTTCTGCAATAGTAGTCTCATCCTGAATTTCAACAGTTTCAACGGGCTCAGGAATTATCACCTGCTCAACAACCTCAGTTTCAACAACGGCTTCCGGAACCGGAGCAGGCGAGGCAATCATTTCCGGATCTGGTGCTGAATCGCTGTTATCTGCAATGATTTCATGCAGATTGACATACAACATGTATCGATCCGGGACCTTGAAACACGACTGCCGGAGTCTTTCAGCAAACAATTCAGGGTTCTCCTTTTGCAGTTGTGATAAAACAAGTGTTTCGAGATGAGCAGAATACGGGTGTTGCTCCAGCATTCGTGCTGCCTCGGTTGTTGAAATATTGAAATCTGATATACTCATAGGCTCTGATTACCAGTTTACAAGTGCTTTGTTGAATATGTCGTCCACCAGCTCTTCGGCGATGGTTTCAATCAGTCCGTCTTCGACCGATGCCAGACTCGAACTGCTCGGAAACTGCTGAAAACGCGAAAAACGGGCTTCGAAATTCTTCGATTCGTCCAGCCGGTTGAAAAAACGGACATTGATATTTACTGTCAGCTGTGTCAGCTGCGAAGTCTCGTTTCCCTGAATGGCAACCGGCTGCAGCGTGTATCCTGTGATTTCGCCTTCAAATGCCAGATCTCCGTTCTGATTGACCATGGTCAGCCGTGTCTGGCCCATGATTTTGTCCTGAAGTTTTTCAGTCATGGTTTTGGCCAGCGTAGGATTGATCAGGGTTGCATTGTTTTCGAAATACTGAACAGAAAAAGTTTTTGCATCCGGATGTATGGATGCTCCGGTGAATGTCACACGCAGACAGGAGGATGATAAAATCATCAGCAACATCAATCCTATCGCAACACGCCTGTTCATTCTATCCCGTATTCTTTGATTTTGCGATACAGTGTTCTTTCAGAAATACCAAGTTCGGCAGCGGCATTTTTACGCCGGCCATGGTGCTTGTCGAGCGCTTTGGCAATGATTTCCTTTTCCTGTTTTTCGAGCGACAGGGTTTCTTCAACTTCCTCGGAATAGTCGATCGGGATTTCATTCCCAGCTTCCCTCGGATGCTGGAAATCCTGCGGAGGCGCAGCGTATTGCGGTTTGTAGAATTCCGGCTGATATGGAATGCTCTCACCGGCAGGAATGGTGCGGCCCGGCATAGTTGGGTCAATTCCGGTGGCAGAGATGATTTCGGCAATCAGCTTCTTCATTTCCGCCATGTCTTTTTTCATATCGAACAGGACTTTATAGAGCAACTCGCGCTCATTGGCGTGTTCATCACTGTTTTCGAAGTGGCGCTGAAGCACCGGCAACATGGTCGGATTGCTGTCGCTGATATACTTTGCAAGCGTATTGGGTGTAACTTCCCTGTCCTGTTCAATGATGGAAATCTGCTCGGTCACATTCTTCAGCTGACGCACATTGCCTGACCAGTAGTTCTGCCGGAGCATGTTTTGAGCTTCTTCGGTCAGAATAAGTGCCGGCATTCTGTATTTTTCGGCAAAATCGGCTGCAAATTTCCGGAAAAGCAATACAATGTCGTCTTTGCGCTCGCGCAGAGGCGGAATATGAATGGGAACGGTGTTGAGACGGTAAAACAAATCTTCTCTGAACTTGCCGTTTGCAATGGCTTCGCCTAATTTGACATTGGTGGCTGCAACAACGCGGACATCGGTCTTTATGACTTTTGATGATCCAACCCGCAGAAATTCACCGCTTTCGAGCACGCGCAGCAGTCGCACCTGCGTGCTGAGGGGCAGTTCGGCAACTTCGTCCAGGAAAATGGTTCCGCCGTTGACGACTTCAAAATATCCCTTGCGGGCATCGGTGGCACCGGTGAATGATCCTTTTTCGTGACCAAATAATTCGCTGTCGATGGTGCCTTCGGGAATGGCGCCGCAGTTCACCGCAATGAAAGGCCCGTGTTTGCGGGCGCTGAACTGGTGAATGATTTTCGGGAAAACTTCCTTTCCTGTTCCACTCTCACCTGTGATGAGAACGGTAAGGTCGGTAGGGGCAACCTGACGCGCAACATCTATGGCCCGGTCGATCAGTGGTGACTGTCCGATGATCCCAAAACGCTGCTTTATGGATGTGATTTCGTTCATCTTTTTCAAAAGGAGTGCTAAATTACAAAAAATATGACAATATCGACATGTTTTATGCCATTTTTTCAGCTTTCTTAGGGTTTGGCTACAAAGGCACCAAGACACCAAAAAAGATATAAGATTTCAGATCGGTGCCACTTCAACAAGCTCAGAGCAATACTCTTCCCTTCCACTTTTGTCTTTCGCCTTTTATCTTTTATCTTGCTTCACGTTTTTCGTGAAAACAATAACCTCCAGTGCCAGAAACAGCAGATACAAAATCACAAAAAACAAGGAGTCGTTGAGGGAGTCAATTCCAAATCCCATCACAAGCACCAGAATGTAAATCATTGCGAGCAGCATTTTTCCGGTGGTGAGCGCCAGAAAAATCAACGCCGCCGCTTTGGGATTCTGCTGGAGCGATTTCTGGAAAACCAGAAAAGACAAGGCATTCAGAACCACCAGTATGGCCATGGACCAGGGCCATGAAATGCCATAAAGACCGGGGAAAGCTGCTGCAACCGACCAGGCAATTACATTAATTATTATAAGGAAAAGAATAAAGGGCTTCCAGATGGTCAGATTCATCACTTGTTTCGGTTTAAATCCTTGATAATCAGCAATACGGCAATGATCACTGAGAGAGGTGAAAGAATAATGGTGAACCACGGGATTTCTGCTCCGGTCTGTTCATCGAGCCAGACAGCGCCCCAGGTCATGCCGCCGATAATCGCCAGCATTTCGAAAGCCATGCCCGAAAACCGGGCAAAGTCGTTGCCCTTTTTTTTCAGGTCATCATTATCTTTCGTCATGAAAGAAAATTATTGGATTTCCGGCTGTTGCGCCTGCATACTGCAATTTCCGGTAAATACAGCGCCCGGCTCAATGCTGATTTTCTGTGTCTGAATATCGCCGGTAATGGAAGCGGTGGAACGGATGGTCAGCAATTCAGAAACAAAAACCTTCCCTTTCACTTCGCCGCTGAAATCGCCGTTCTGACAGTGAATTTCACCTTCCACCTGTCCCGATCCGCCAATGACAATCCGTCCCTGGGCAATGAGATTTCCAATAACCTGACCGTCTACACGGATATCGCCGTTTGCTTTGATATCGCCTTTAATTAAAGTTCCCGCTGCAATGATGTTGATGGTTTGTGTTACCGGTTCGCTAATAACTGTCTTCGCCATATAATGTCCTTTCTGCTTTTGCTATTCGCTGTAATAGCGGTTGAAAAATTCCAGGTATTTTGACTCATCCTTCGATTTGTAAAACACAGGATAATTGTCGGTGCTGATAATGAATGTAGCCGGATTGCTGCCGGCCGTAAGATCATTCAACCCACGGTCATTCTTCGTGAAACGGAGGTAAGTCATGCCGTTGGTTTTGGTCTTGAAGTGACTCACCGAAATCATCATGCGGGTATCAGTCAGATAAAGACTGCTCACACTCAGATTGTCGGATCCGAAATAAGTGCCGTTGAAATCGGAGAATGCCGCTTTCAGCTTGTTCAGACTAACGGTTTTGGCATCAACCAGACATACAAAAATGTGGATTACTTCGTTGTCCGATGGTTTGTAGATTTCTTTTAGAACGTCAGCGGTTCCTCCGTTGTTTCCACCGTCAATACTGGTGGCAGCAACATCGCCTCCGAGATAGGCAAGAATATCATCGGCCCTCTGTTTGATGTCGCCTGTATAATGCGCTGAAATCTCATTCATCCGCGCTTTCAGTGTGTCATTTCCGTAGATTTTTCCAAGACTTACCGCTTTCAGAAAATCGAAACGGCCGATGAGGGATACTTCCTTAAAGACGCCCAGAGCTGAATCGCAGCGATGCAAGACTTTCTGGTAATTTCCTGACTGATAGGTCAGGTAAGTTTCTTCGTAATACTGTTCGCCCACATTTTTTTGTGCGGCCACTTTGGCCCAGTAATCCGGATCGGAAAGAATCTTAGCAAATTCGCTGTCAGGGAATTTTGACAGAATCAGGTTTTTATAGAAGGTTGCCCTTTCTTCGTTTTTCAGACTCTTGTTCGAAGAATAAAGCATGTAGTAGGTTTCGAGTTTGTAATTGGTTGAATCGAATCTTGAAAGCAGGGTTTCATGCGCCTTTATGGCGTCTTTGAATTCTTCGAGTTCGGTCTTGTAAATCCGTCCAAGTTCAAAATATGCTTTTTCGATTTTGTTATTCGAAGCTTCCATTTTTTCAGTAGTCAATGGAATATCCTTCATGTAATAGCTTCTGTCGCGCGGATTTGTGGCGGCTTTTGCCGAATCGTCCATCGCTACAGTGTCGGTTCCGTTTTCCTCAAAACCAAAGTCCATCACCTGCTTGTTTTCAAGCCGCCACAGTGGAGCAAGCTCACGATCGCCCCATTTTTTCTTAAACTCTGTTTTTCCGAAAGCAACGGTCTGCGCATTGTAAAAATACCAGTTTGAGTTTGCGTTGGCAACGTTGGGCAGATTGCTGTTTTGCGCAGCGGCCATGCGTTCGCGCTCTTCGCGTTTTTTTCGTTCTTCTTCCTTGATGTATTCCTGAATAAGCTTGTCGATGGCGGCATTGCGGTCAGTCTCCGACATGTTTGCCAGGCGCTGCAACGAGTCTTCGGTTTCAATAGTGGTGAGATTCAGCACCAGCCCGCTCAGCACGTCGTTGCGGTTTTTAATGCTTTCGTAATCCGGAAAGTCCTTAGGCAAAACAGTCATACAGGTGTCATAAAATCCCTGCGCTTTTTTGTAATCTCGTTTGTCAAAATAAATCTGTCCGAGTTTCAGATAAGTGTTGGCTTTCTGATAGAAATTCACTGTGCTGTATTTGGCCGAAAGCAGTAGATAATCGATTCCTTCCTTTTCCTTTTTGTCTTTAAATGCAATGTTGGCCAGCGCAAAATAGATTTCGTCGCGGTAATCATCGTTTTTGCTGTCTTTCAGCATTTTTTCGAGTTCCTTCACAATGGCGGCACTGCTTCCGGAGCCGGCATCGTAGCATTGTGCCGCGAAGATGCGTGCATGAAAGGCGATTTCGTATTTCGGATTTTTTTTCAGCACCTGCTGATACATCGCCAGCGCTTCGCTGTTTCTCTCAAGGCGCTGATAAACCTGCGCCATCGCAAACATCAGACGGATACGGGTCTTTTTGGATTTATTCAGCGAAATGGCTTTTTTCAGATTTTCAATGGATGCTTCGTAGTTGCCTGAGCGGATGTTGTAATCGGACTGAACCATTGGCAGCATCTTCTTTGTCTGTTTCAGCAATCCGCCTTCGTTCTGAGCGGTTTCAACAATTGACAGATATGAACTTGTTTTACTCAGCTTGTTCTTGGCAATCATTGTTCGGGCCAGCCACAGATATGCATCGAAACGTTCAGGATTCTTGCTGAATTTCTTTGTGACATAATCCAGCGTGCTGCTGGCTTTTTCATAGTCGTGCTTGTAGAAACTGGCTTTGCCGATCATCAGATAGCTGTCATCAATCCACTTCACATATTCAACGCCCTTGAATTCCATGCTGTGTTTGGCAATCACTTTATAGGCCTTTTCGATGGCACGGTCCATCTGCGGTGTGATTCCCATTACGTCCTTGTCTGTTCCTTCCGGAAAAACGGAAATAATCTGCGTGTAGTTGTCAATATGCGCAACCGAAAGGTTCATAACCCCTTCTTTCAGGGCTTCGTTGCCGTTGAAATAGGCGTTGAAATGCGATGTGAGATTATGATAGCCGCGCCGAAACGCCGTGTTTTTCTTGGTCGAACACGCCGAAGCTGCGATCAGTAGCAATGTCAGTATCAATAAATGGCTTTTCCTCATGCCGTGATTTTGGTCTGATAACGAATAAACAGCAAATTTATTATTTTTATTAGAATTCCTTTAAAAGATTTAAGAACAAGTAAAGATTTAAGAACAATGATTTGAGATTTTTGGGCATATTCTTTTTTTGAGGTGCTATGCAAAATACTTTGATAGTCTGAAAAAGAA
>CAZJOL010000074.1:0-9429 GCA_964547605.1 uncultured Bacteroidaceae bacterium
ATAATTGATTTTCATGCGTAGTGGATTAAAATTTTTTCTGCGTTTCCAAAAATTTCGAAATTGTCGTAAATACTGATGTCTGCATCAGTCAGACTATCTTTGAATGAGATGGTATCCTTGTATTCGGGGTTCCACAAAATGAGGTTTGACGGTATGCCGGCTTTGATGTAGCCATAATCTTCAAAACCAAAAATGCGGGCGGCATTGGTGGAAGTGAGCTGCACAAACTGCTGCATGGTGATTCTGTTTTGCAGCACTCCGTGCGTGAAAAGCAGGTTCATCCTGTAATGCAGTCCACCAGCGCCATTCGGAATTTTGGTGAAGTCGAAACGGCCTTCCATTTTTTGCCGCAATGTGAACGGACAATGATCAGTCGATACGCAGTCGATGGTGCCATCGGCAAGTCCTTTCCAGAGTTCTTCGCGGTCTTCGGCTCCGCGTATCGGCGGGCTGATGATGTATGGAAAAACCATGTAATAAAACTGTTCATAGACTTCTTTGTCAAGCAATAAATATTGCGGACAGGTTTCTGCAAAAACCGGAAGACCTTCTTTTTTTGCTTCGCGCAAAAGCCGCACCGATTCTGCGGTTGACATGTGTACAAAATATGTTTTGCATCCCGTCTCGCGCACCAGATCAATCACTTTTTTAACGGCGTTGTACTCCGTTTCAGGTGGCCGGGAATACGCATGGTATTTGGGTTCCAGCTTTCCTTCAATAATGAATTTGTTCTGCAGTTCCTGAATGACATCGCCTTCTTCGGCATGGATGGCCAGCACAGCACCATAGTAGCTCAGACATTTCATCACTTCTTTCAGCTGGGTAAAATCCAGACCGATGGTATTCCTGTATGCCAGATATACTTTAAATGAAGTAATATCGTACTCCTCAATGCATTGTCTGATTTCTTCGGCCACTGCATTGTTCCACCAGGTAATGCCCATATGGAATTTCAGTGGAATCGCACAGGCAACGGATTCGTGTTCGCGCGCATCAAGCGCTTCGATCAGGGATTGTCCGCGTGCAGGGGTTACAAAATCGATGATGGCCCCTGTGCCACCCATCATGGCTGCAAAAGAGCCTAAGCCAAAATCGTCGCATGAGGGGCCGGCGGGAGTCGGCAGTTTCAGATGCACATGCGGATCAATTCCGGCCGGAATGAGGTAGCGGCCTGTGCCTTCAAAGATTTTTGGTGAATTTACATCCAACGTGCCGGGTTTACCAATCAGCTCGATGATCTGATCTTCGTTCACATATACATCGGCATCGAAGGTCCCGTCAGGGTTTACAACAGTGCAGTTTTTGATGAGGCCGGTATCCATTTTTTTGAATTGAAGGATTAAAATTACAATTATTCTTTTTGGTTTGAAAAATCAGAAAATTCTGAACACAGATTTTTATGGTTGCATATCGGAAATCATCCTGTCAATCAGTTGTCCGAGTTCCGGAAGGTCCTTGTTTATCGTATCAAACACCATTATCAGATCGACGCCAAAATATTCATGTGCCAGGAAGTTGCGAAACGAGCGGGGTTTGTACCATGGATATTTGTACTTGTCCGTTATTTCGACAGGCAGCGAAGCAATGGCCTCCCCAATAATCAGAAACTGATAGCAAACAGCACTGCTGGCAGTTATATCGGAAATAAATTCATCTCGGGTCAAATCTTTTGAAATGAGCTCAATTTTACTGATGGCATCCATAATATGCTGAAGCCGGTACCTGTATGATTCTTTACTTTTTTTCATACAGGACTTTCAGATTATCATGGATGGATTCCTGAATTTCAGGTGAGAGCGCGCGTTCTGTGACAACATCGGTTTTGCGTCCCAACACCTTTTCAGTCTTATGTGCAATTTCGGCCAAATCGAACAGCGTGAATGAAAAACGGTTGTCTGTTTTGATCAGAATATCGATATCACTGAAATCGGTGGCTTCGTTTCTCGAGAAGCTGCCAAAGAGAAATGCTTTCAGAATTCTTTTATCCTTGCGCAATATGGCAGATACTTTTTGTTTTATTTCGGCAAACGTCGGCATAACGGCCTGGGCATAAACCGATACCGGCTCATTAACCAATGCTCTGGATTCAGTGAGTTCGCGGCTCCACTTGCTTTGCATCCACATTTTCAGCAGTGCAGCTTCATCGAGGGAATAATATACCGCGAGCTTGATTACAAGATTTCTCGATGCCAGTCGGATTCCGCGCTCCACTTTGCTAAGAACAGCTGCATCGGCATCAATATCAGCTGCCACCTGACGCAGCGTCATGCCACGCGAAGTGCGTTGATTTCTGATATAGGTGCAAAATGACTCCATAAAAATCCTGTTGACAAATTTTGTCAAATATACAAAAAAGAACTTGTCAGAACCAAGAAATCAGTAAAAATTTCACGGTTACTATTCCGACATCTTATTCCAAAGCATCTGCGCGGCTTTGCGCGATTCCTTCAGAATGGAGTCTTCATCTGCGGTCAGGATATTTCCTTCGCTGTAAATCAGCTTGCCGTCTGCAATGGTGTGCCTGACATGACGTCCTTCGAGGCCGAAATAGAAATGACCGAGGAAATTGTTTTGTGTCACCGGAGTGGGTGAGTCGTAATCAAGAATCACAAGATTATTGCTTCCATGCGGAATGTTGCTTTCATGCAGATATCGGGCGCCGTTGCGCAGACGTGTATAAATGTCAATCCAACTCACGTTGTCGAAATTCTGTCCGGCAAAAAGCGCTGTCTGCGCACTCTTGATCATATCGCTGTGCATGCCGTCGGTACCCAGCATGATGCGGTCGCCCAGTTCCGTGGAAGTGAAAAAACCCACCCGGTTGTTCAGGTTGCTATCGAAATTCACGGCCATCCAGGTGCCGCTTTCGCGCACGAGTGTCCGTTCCTTCACATCCATATGCAGACCGTGACCGAAAATATTGTTCTTCAACGTCAATGCTCCGGCCCGCTCCAGGCGCTGCACAACGCTGCATCCGTATTTTTCCTTCGTTATTTTTTCATCCACCGGATCTTCAGCAACATGAATGTGGATACCGGTTTGATGCTTGTCAGCTATGGCAACTGATTTTTTCAAGGTGTCTTCTTCCACCGTGAAAGACGCATGCAGCCCTACAAGGCCGCGACGGTTTTTGAGATATTCATCACTTTCATCAAGACTTTCCTGTGCTTTTTCAACGCCGTATCGATCGGTGATTTCATAGCAGAGCAAATGACCGACACCCACTTCATCAAAAGCTTTGGCGATGGTTTCGAGCGATCCTTTCAGAAAGTTGGGCGATGCATGATGATCGATGGCGAAGGTGCAGCCGTGCTTGGCGCAATTCATTGCGGTGGTGAGAGCGCTCAGGCGTACCATGTCCTGATCGAGGCACTGATCGAGGGTCCACCAGATGTATTCAAGTGTTTCAGTGAAATTCGTTGGTGATTTTTTCGGAGCGTTCATTCCGCGCGACAATGCTGAATACACGTGGTGATGCGCATTCACAAAGGCCTGCGTCACAATCAGTCCTTTACAATCAATTGTTTTATCTGCAGTTGTTTCGGCTGAAACAAATTGAAAACCGGCACCAGGAGCTTCATCCACAAGCATATGACCTGTAGTAATTTCAAATGTTTGCGGATGAATATACGTTGCGTTTTTTAGAAGTATCATAACAATAGCGTTTATACAAATGTAGTCAATTATTCAATGCGGATGCGGTTTTCAATAGAGAAATCCGAACAGCCAGAGGGGTACCACATTGGTGTGTCCGTATTCGATATCATCCTGAACAAGAAATGCATTGCGGATTCCGGCAATCTGATTTTTCTTTTTCGATTTCCCGCCGATTTCGAAATATTGGCATTGTCTTTTTGAGGTGCCAATTATGTTGGGTGCGCTCCGAATTGTATTTTTCCGGCACGTCAAAAAAAAAGAAAATGACGAAATAATGTTGAATATAAATTACTAAATAACAATAATTGCACATCCGCAATAATACCAGAAAAAGCTTCAGAGACTGTCTGAAATTTATTTCTTTTACAAAAGCAACACGACCTTCAATAGTCCGAAATGCAATGGAGGACATGGAAGAGTCGGTTGCAGAGACCTCTACCCAACTATTCCATGTTCTTCGTTTCTCTTCGAAATATGGAATGTTGGACAACCTTAGTCAATCATTGGCATTATTAAGTATGATCATTTAACAATATAATGTAAATTGAAAACAACAGAAGTATTAATAACGTAAATAGAAAACAGCAAAAAAGAGTAAAAGTGTAAACAGCAATCAACAAAAAATGCTAAAAACCGATTAAAGTAAAGGTAATCAGATAAATACAGATGCTAAATTTGTAAAATTATAAATAGCAGTAAAACAGGTAGATAAACCTTTTGTGCTATTTTCGCATGGGCAATTGTGTTCTGCGGATGCCATCGAATTGACACAGTGCATTTCCAACGGCTCCTGCTGTTGGCACCAGCCCGATTTCGCCAAGACCTTTGGCTCCGTATGGGCCAACCGGGTCAGGCACTTCAACACCGATGACTTCCATGTCAGGAGTCTCATGCGCTCTCAGAATGCCGCATTCCCGCAGTTTTGTGTACACAGGATATCCGTCTTTATACGGAAAATCTTCACTTAGTGCATAGCCGAGACCCATGTGAACGGCGCCTTCAATCTGACCTTCGAACATTACAGGATTGATGATTTTTCCTGCATCGTGGGCTGCAATAACTTTTTCTATTTTGCCATTATTATCGAGAACAACGAGTTGTGCGGCATATCCGTATCCGTAATGGGTTTTGGAATTCTCGCACACGGTGCCCGGCTTCACTGTCCAGTTGCACTCCCAGCGCGCCTGATAGCGATGTCCGACAATATCGGCCAGCGTTTTTCCCTCCAGGTCAGCGCGCATCGTTTTGGCTGCTTCAAGAATGGCATTGCCAAGCAGTACAGTACCACGAGATGATGTGGTCATGCCGGTTTTGATTCCCGCTGCCGTATCCACAATGACTTCTATGATTGAAGAATCGATTCCTGTTTCTTCGCACAGAACCTGGGCTGCAATGGTATGAACGCCTTGTCCCATTTCCGTCCAGCCGTGATGCAAAACTACTTTTTCCGGCGATTTTATTTCTATGACAACATCGGAATAGTCCACCATCCCGTTGCCGACTCCGCTGTTTTTGATGGCGCAGGCCAGTCCTGAGAATGTAGCTTTTTCGTAATGTGGTTTTAATGCTTCGAGACAGGCGCGGATACCAACACCTTCCACATGGTCGCCTGTAGCTGTGGTCAGGCCATCTGTGAGCGCATTATCCCAGCGGAACTGCCAGCGGTCGAATCCACCTTGCTTGCAGAGTTCATCAACACAAGCTTCGAGTGCAAAAGCGGCCTGATTGGCACCAAACCCGCGCATGGCGCCACAAGGAACATTATTGGTATACACTGTTTTCGATTCAAGATCGATGACCGGGACAAAATACCCACCGGTAGCATGACCGGCAATGCGCTCCATGACTTTGGTTCCAACCGAAGCATACGCACCTGAATCACCAATGGCCAGAAATTTCATGGCGGTCAGTTTTCCTATTTCATCACAGGCCAGCGTGATATCCATCCACACCGGATGGCGCTTGGGATGCATGATCATGCTTTCTTCGCGTGTGAGCGTGACCTTAACCGGTTTTTTCAGCAAATATGCAAACAAGGATGCATGGCCCTGAACTGACAAATCCTCTTTTCCACCAAAACCGCCACCGTTTGGCACCAGAATCACGCGAACCTTCTCTTCGCTGAGACCAAGAATGGATGCGACCTGACGACGATCTTCGTAAATTCCTTGTCCCGATGAGTAGAGCAGAACACCATCTTCGTTTGGCTTTGCAAGCGCGCTTTCCGTTTCGAGAAAAGCATGTTCAATGCGCTGCGTCTGAAAAATATTATGATAGGAATACTTCGATTTTGCAATGATTTCATCGGCATTTCCCTGTTTCAGAACACAGTTGTCGAGCAGGTTGACATGATTTTCATGCACCTGTGGCGAAAATTGTTTAAGCGCTTCGTTCGGATCGGTAACCGGCGTCAGCACTTCATATTCAACAACAATTTTCCTTGCAGCTCTCCGCGCATTTTCTGCGGTATCAGCAACAACACCGGCCAGTACATCGCCGATATATTTTGTTGTTTCACCGACAGCAATCATTAATGGCCAGTCTTTGTAAATCAGGCCTGCAATGCGGTCTCCGGGTACATCAACAGCTGTAAAAATCTTTTCGACACCTTCGCATTTCAATGCTTCAGTTGTGTCAATTTTCAAAACCCTCGCTCTTGGATGATCGCTGAAACGCAAGGCCCCGTGCAGCATTCCGGGAAAACTCATGTCATTGACAAATTTTCTTTGTCCGATGGCTGTTTCAAAAGCTTCGTATTTCGGCATGAAATCACCGACGCCTTTATTATGACTGTTGTTATCACAGCATTTGTTTTCCGCAATCAATTCTGCAGAATACTCAATGGCTTTTTCAATTTTCTTGTATCCGGTACAGCGGCACAGATGCCACTTCAAAGCAGTTCTGATTTCATCAATGGTCGGATCGGGATTTTCCTTCAGCAGGATTTTGGTTCGCATCACAAAACCGGGCGTGCAGAAGCCGCATTGCACGGCACCTTTCTCAACAAAAGCCTTTGCAATCAGATCGCGCACTTTGGGCGGGATGCCTTCAAGTGTCAGCACGGATGCGCCTTCGAGCGAAGCCATTTTTGTAACACAGCTCAGTTTTGCCTTGCCGTCAATTTCCACCAGGCATGCGCCACAAGCCGACTGGCCGTTGCAACCGTCTTTAACCGAAGTGATGCCTTGCTCATTGCGAAGCCAGTTCAAAAGCGACATTTCAGCATTGCCACCGAATTCAACCGCTTTATTGTTCAGAACAAACTTGATCATAATCTTAATTTCAAATCAAAAATTTCTTACTTCAAAACTACACTCAAAATGTTTATCCTACGTATCTCCGCTGTCATGCTGAGCGGAGTCGAAGCTCGAACAGCGGAGTTTACTCTGCCGAAAAATTAACTTGTATAATTGAAATCTTCAAGAAATTTTTCAGGATTCACAGCTTCCGGAATATCAATAATCGGCTGAACCGCGTTGACATCCTTTAGGCCGCTGCCGGTAAGCAGGACACAAACATTTTCCGCAGCAGAAATTTTACTCTCGGACATTTGTTTCAGCAGACCTGCAAAAGCTGTTGCTGCTGCCGGTTCTGCAAAAATTCCCATGTTGGCACTCAGTGCTTTTGAAGCGTTCAGAATTTCGGCGTCGCTCACTTCAACGGCTTCGCCCTGATATTTTTTCAGGAATTTGCGGGCCATAAAAAAGTTGCGTGGAATATCTACCGAAATCGAGTCTGCCACTGTTTTTGATGGCAATGACGTAAACGATTCCAAATAAAGATTTCTAACGATATTATTGCTGCCTTCGGCCTGCACAGCAACAATCACGGGCATTTTGTCAATGAGCCCCAAATTCAGAAGATCTTCAAACCCTTTGTACACGCCGGAAATGATGACGCCGTCGCCTACCGGAACAAACACTTTATCTGGCGCCTTGTTTCCATATTGGGTAAACAATTCAAATGACACCGTTTTTTTCCCTTCAATGGTGAAGGGGTTGTAGGCCGTGTTGCGATTGAATATTCCTGTTTTTTCAGTGAGGGCAACGCTGAGATCGAAGGCGTCATCGTATGTTCCAGCGACCGGTACAATCCGTGCGCCGTACATGAGAATCTGTGTCAGCTTGGCTTTGGGAGCTGCAGCCGGAACACAGATGATTGCTTTCTGTTTTTGCGAAGCACATATTCCGGCCAGAGAAGAGCCGGCATTTCCCGTCGATGCTGCAATTATTGTATCGATGTCATGTTCCTTTGCATATGCCGAAACCAGCACCGATGCCCGATCCTTGAATGAAAAGGTCGGATTACGCGAGTCATCTTTCAGTGCAAGATTGAATGGAAGTTTATTTTCATTCAGTTCAGTCACCGGAATCAAAGGTGTATTGCCGGCTGCAAGATGTCCGAGCGATTCATTTTTTTCAATCGGCAACAAGGGCAGCCACTGCTGCGAAATAAAAAACGAGTGATTTTTCTGAAACTGATTTTTCAATTCATCAAAATCATACATTGTTTTCAATACGCCTTTGGGCGGTTGTCCTGGTTTGTTCTTCGCAGCACAGAACAGGCAGAGATACATGAAATCGGCATCATGAAACTCTGCGCCGCAGTCGGTGCATTTGAAATAATATTTGCGGGACATGACTAAGCTTTACTGATTTCCTGATTGAATTCCTCAATCATTTCATCCCATTTGGCGGCCTGAGCAAACAGATTTGGCCACAGATCGTGATCGTACCAAAGCTGATTGATTTCATCGATGGGTTTTTCCTGTTGTTCAACCCATGTGAAATATTTCAGGTTGTGAATGGCTTTGCGATCAGCATAGGTGAGCTCTTTCATGTAATCGACCGATGCGCCCATGAATGCTTTTTCAAAATCGCGTCCAGCCTGCATTTCACTGTAGGCGCCTTTTTCGGCATTCAGCTCATCGAGGCGTGAACCATACATTTCCATGCTGTCTGTGGCAATGGTGATTATGACATCATTCTCATCCATTTCGAAATATTTCGCTGTCTTGATGGCCGAGATAAGATTGGCAACACCTGAAATTCCGAGGTAATCCAGCTTATTGATGGTGTTCGGATCAATACCAGCCGATGCCAGGAATTTTTTTCCGGCAGGATCATTAAACAGGCGTATGGCGCGCATGCAGTCTTCGTCGTCGATGGCTGTAACAACGTCGGTATTTTTTACATTGTGCACCCATGGAACATGTTTGTCGCCGATGCCTTCGATGCGGTGTCCGCCAAAGCCGTTGCAGAGCAGGGTAGGACATTGCAGTGCTTCCGATGCAGTTACTTTGATGTGTGGAAAAACAGTTCTCAGATAATCACCTGCTGCAATGGTGCCGGCACTTCCGGTGTTTGAAATGAATGCGGCTAGACGTGATTTATCGTTTTTTACATAGCTGAAAATCTCTTCAATGGCTGGTCCGGTCACGTTGTAGTGCCAAACCGGATTTCCGAACTCATCAAACTGATTCAGAATAATGTGATCGGGTTTATTGCGACGAATGTCCCAGCATTTATCATAGATTTCTTTCACGTTCGATTCGCAGCCGGGAGTAGCATATACTTCAGCGCCGATTTCCTTGAGCCATTCAAAACGTTCGCGGCTCATTTCCTGCGGAAGAATGGCAACGGCAGTAACGCCCATCAGATATGAATCGAAGGCGCCGCCACGACAATAGTTTCCGGTGCTGGGCCAAACAGCTTTATGATATTCGGGGTCAAACTGACCGCTGATAATGCGTGGTGCAAGGCAGCCGTAAGC
>CAZJOL010000074.1:9529-11539 GCA_964547605.1 uncultured Bacteroidaceae bacterium
GATATTCGGGGTCAAACTGACCGCTGATAATGCGTGGTGCAAGGCAGCCGTAAGCAGCTCCAACCTTGTGTGCTCCTGTCGGGAAATATTTTCCGAGCATCAGAAAAATACGTGCTTTAACGCCGGTAATTTCTTTTGGAATTTCGATGTAATTGACTTTTCCGAAACCGCCCCCGGTTTTCACAGGTTCGTTTTTCCATGTGATTCGAAAAAGGTTTGCAGGATCCAGATCCCACAGCCCGATGGTTTTCAGTTTTTCTTTCACCTCTGCCGGAACAAGTTCCGGGTTACGCATTTGTGCGAAGGTAGGGAAAACGATTCCTTTTTCTTTGAATCTTTTTGCAGCTTTTTTACGAATGTCGGCATTGACAACGTGATCAAGAATCTCAATCATAGTACAGATAATTTAAGTCTGCAAAGTTACAATTAATAAAAAGGTGAATGCAAATTCAACGTGGATTTTACTCTGATTTAAGCATTTGCTTCGCTTAATCAATCAAAGAGACCGTATGTAATCCAGTATATGGCAGGATTTCCTGATCGGACACCTGCAAATGCCTGACGCACATAAAAAACTGAGCTGTTCTTTGTACAGAGACGGACTTTAATTTCTGAATCAAAAGGTATTTGCCTTATACCTGGCAGGAAAACACTGACTGAAAGCGGCGTCCATTGTCCGACTGGAAGATTGTCGGTACTGATCAGGCCTTCATTTAGTGATATCACCCCGGAATCAGTTTCGAGAGCAGCACTCCATCGGGCCTCGCCTTTGAATTCTTCAGGCAAATAAACCCAGATGGTTGCATCAATTATGTTTGCCTGCGACCTGATGAATCCGCTGGTATGCCGGGTCCATGACAGGCCATATTCAACAGTACTGTTCGTTTCAAACACTCTTGATGAATTAAGAGTATCCTTGATGACACTGGCCGGATCAAACATCCACCTTACTGAAGCGGATCTGCTGAAATCGCACAGACTACCCCACAAATAATTTCTGTAGTGTGCCTCACCCCGTTTCATTACAATGCATGAGCCCTGATTGTAATAGGATTCCTGGAGCGAAACCGGAAAATATTCGTGTGCAAGTGCATATAACCATGGGCATTTTTCAGATGGTCCTGCAATGACAAGATAATTGTAAGTGCTGTCAGAAAGCCATTTTCGCAGCGTTATTCCATTTTGAAGAGAATCAGTGAAAACATATTTCAAGTCATTGCTTATGCCGGTTCTGTCTTTATAGAAACCGGCAATATCGCTGCTGTATTTACAAAAGACCAGTGTTGAATCAACAGGATGTGTCTGGGTAAATGCTTTGATTTCCTTGGTAGTTTCTTCGAATTGCGAATGGTAAAAATAGCGGTAATGATCTCTGCTCCAGAAAAGCGAATGGATAAGTATGAGAGACCATACTATCATAATCCCGATTGTATGCCGCATGCTGAGTTTTTCGTACAGGCTGAAAGCAAAAACAATCAGCAAGGGAAAAGAAAAAAGCAACACAGAATATTGATGCAACAATGAAAAATTTCCGCTCAGTAAAAATGCAGACAACAAAGGAATGAAACAGAATATCAAAGTGACAGCATGGAATTTACTGAAATGAAGTTTTTTGCGCACTATTGAGCTGATTAATCCAAAAAGCACAACGGCTGCCAGTGCGCATGCAACAATCCAGGAGAAATTCAGTATGTATTTTGCGAATCCTACAAGATAGTCAGCATTGCAGGAGAAAGATATTTGATTTGCCTCAGCCATTTTGAGCTGATGAAGAGAGATTGGAATATGCGGAATGAAAGCGGCCAGTATTAAAAGGCATCCGGCAATATATTTTTTCAGGTCTTTTCCCTTCACAAAAAAGAACCCTGAAAAAACAGCCAGGATAACCATCAGGAGCGTGAAATAATGATTGTATGAACATAGAATACCGCCTGCTACAAACAGAATAAAATTGTATCGGTAGTTATGTGTTCGCATTAAAACAATCCTTGACCAGCCAAGCAGCATGAG
>CAZJOL010000075.1:0-11381 GCA_964547605.1 uncultured Bacteroidaceae bacterium
GACTCCGCTCAGAGTGACAGCAGGCAGGGCTCAGCATGACAGCGGCGGGGCTCAGTGTGACAGCAGCTTTTTTGTCATTTTTTATTTAGGTTGCAAAACGTGTTTTGCTGGTGGTCTCAGTGTGACAAAGGCGGGACTTCTTATGTCTCACACAAACAAACCTTTTGTAATCAAATAATACAGCAAAACCGATATTCCATCGTTTGGAGAGAATTGCAGAATATGGAATCGTCGGTTATGCTGCATACATAACGATTCCATATCCTCAGACTCCTTCATCGCCATTGGACGATGGAATATTATGTTTGCATTTTAATTTTTCTTTGATTATTGTTGAGATTTCATGTGATGTATTTCATCGAAATCAAAATCAGCAAAAAAAACTCCCGTCACTTTCGCAACAGGAGTTTTCGGAAAATAATACATTTTTATTTCTTGACGTCGCCACCGGGTTTTGAGAGGTTCTGTCTCATGTCGGTGTCGGCCTGAATGTTTTTCATTTTGTAATAGTCCATAATTCCCATGTTGCCGCTGCGGAATGCTTCGGCCATAGCGGTTGGAACAAGGGCTTCGGCTTCGATAACCTTGGCGCGGGCTTCCTGCGCTTTGGCAATCATTTCCTGTTCGAGAGCCACAGCCATGGCGCGACGCTCTTCGGCTTTAGCCTGAGCAATATTCTTATCGGCCTGCGCCTGGTCCATCTGCAGGATGGCGCCGATGTTTTTACCAACGTCGATGTCGGCGATATCAATGGAGAGAATTTCGAAAGCGGTTCCTGCATCAAGTCCGCGGGCCAGAACGACTTTTGAAATCTTATCCGGATTTTCCAGCACTTCCTTGTGACTGAACGAAGAACCGATTGAAGTAACAATACCTTCACCAACGCGGGCCAGTACAGTTTCTTCGCCGGCACCACCAACCAGTTGGCGGATGTTTGCGCGGACAGTAACACGGGCCTTGGCAATCAGCTGAATACCGTCTTTGGCAACAGCGGTTACCGGCGGCGTGTTGATGACTTTCGGATTAACACTCATCTGAACGGCTTCGAACACATCGCGGCCGGCCAGGTCGATGGCTGTGGCCGATTTGAAATCGAGCGGAATGTTGGCTTTATCGGCCGAAATCAGAGCATTGATTACGTTTTTCACGCGACCACCAGCCAGGTAGTGAGCTTCCAGTTCGTTTCGGTTGAGCGGAATACCAGCTTTAAACGAAGTGATCAGTGCATTGACAATGACTGCGGGCGGAACTTTACGCCAACGCATGAGAATGAGCTGAACAAGTGAAACACGGACACCCGACAGCAATGCATTGAACCAGAGACCAACAGGTATCAGATAAAAGAGCAGCCACAAGGCGATGAGAGCTCCAATGCCGATGGCAAAATAAATCCCCACCTGAGCGTTGTTACTGAGCATGATAAAAAGTAAATTCATGTGTTATAGGTTTTTGGGTTTGACAAAGATTTTATAACCTTCAATTTTTGTGACAACAATATAGGTTTCTGCTTCAATAATTCCGCTCTGACTCTGAACCTCATAGATTTCGTCATTGAATTCGGCCTTACCGATCGGATACAGGCGGGTGATGGTTTTTCCTTCATCGCCCAGGCTGAGTTTATCACTTTCAGTATTCATTTTACTGTCAATGGCAATGTCGAGAGCTGCTTTTTTCCAGGTTTTTGACCGAAATAAAAGGATGAGAAGAATGATGGTAACTGCCAGTGTAACAACTGTTGTTATTATTCCGGCTTCCGGGCCATACACCGCGTATGATTCGTAAAGTCCAAACAAAACAGCGGCACCGCCAAGAATTCCGGCAACCATTCCAGGGAGCAGAAAAATTTCGAGCAGTATAAGAACAATGCCGGTTGAAATCAGGGTAATAATCAGGGTCCAGTCCATAGTGTTTTATTGAGCGGGCTTGTAATAGGTCTTGGCAGTCGGCAGAAACTCCTTCATGGCTGCAATACGGTTTTCATCGCTGGGGTGAGTGCTCAGAAACTGAGGGATATTGGCTCCGGCACCGCTTGCCGACATACGTTCCCAGAAAGCCACGGATTCGGCCGGATCGAAACCAGCAAGGGCCATAAAGACCATTCCGATTTTGTCGGCTTCGTACTCATGTTTGCGCGAATAGGCCAGAATACCAAGGGTCCCGCCGATTCCATATACCGAATTGAAGATGTTTTGTGTTTCCTGTGGATTGTTTTGCATGGCTACAGTAAGAGCCACGCCGCCCATTGCAACAGCCAGTTGCTGGCTCATGCGCTCGTTTCCATGCCGTGCAACAGCGTGGGCAATTTCATGGCTTAGAACGGTGGCCAGTCCGGCGTCGGTTTTTGTTACAGGCAGGATGCCTGAATACACGACTATTTTTCCACCAGGCAGGCAGAATGCATTGACAGTCGGGTCATTGACCAGTGTAAATGCCCATGAAAACTGCTTTACACGCTTGCCGTAGCCGTGTTTTTTCAGATAAGTGATGGTCGCATTCTGCAATTTCTGTCCTACACCAACCACTTGCTGCGTGCGCGCATCGGAAGAAGCAACCACTTCATTGGTTGCAATGAAATCATTGTAAGCGGTCAGACTCATACTGTTTATCATGCTTTCCGGAAGCATACGGAACTGTTTGCGACGTGTAACCGGAACTCGCGAGCAGTCGGCAAAAAATATTGCCAGGATAATGAGTAATGAAATCCGTTTCATCATAATTTGGTTTTTATTCACTGATGACTGTTGTAAGCAAACGTTCTGAAAGCTGCTGCTTGATTTGCAGCAACTCGTCACGGTTTCCTTTGCGGATAGGGCATTTGCCTTTCAGGTGCGTAATAAGCGCACATTGCTCGGCCTGTTCTTCGTTATGATTGCATATTTCAATCAATGAATCAATGACATGGTCAAAAGTGTTCACATCATCATTCATCAGAATCAGACTTTTGGGCGGTTCCACTGTGTTTTGTGAGTCAGGGACAACTTTTTCTTTTTCCTTTACCACGGCTCTAAATCTTTTTTCCAAAATTAAAAAAAATACTTGTCAAATAATTAAGTTTTGAAAAATCAGAAATAGTTTAACAGACGTTAAAAATACTCTTGTATGATAAAAATGGCATGTTAAATTTATTATCTTTGTATTTAGCGAAGGTAATTCGAATTTAATCTGAATCGCTATGAAAACACTATCCATTTCCGGTTTGGTCCTTGCACTTTTAGGTATTGCGGTTGGCATTTACAACCAGCTTACTTATGTGGCTGCCTATCATGCCCATTTGTGCAAGACCGATATTCTGAGTGCAAGAGATTGCGAAAACACTCAGGATATGCAGCTTCTTCTGGGTCAGACTGCCATCATTGCCGGGTGTCTGGCTTTTGTAATGTGTATCTTGCCAGCATTAAGAAACAAGAAGAGTTATTTTGCCTTTTTTGGCATTTTCTTCTCTGTTATTTGTGTCTTGCTGGGATTAATGCAGGCAACGCACATGTTCGATTATACCGGATATTTTGTTAAATAAATGTCCGTGATTTGAAAAATTTCAACTGTTTGTTCAACTTATTTTAAACCCCAACAAAATTCAAATACATGAAGAATTTCTCATTAATCGGGTTTATTCTTTCGTTAATCAGCGTTGCAACAGGTTTGTATAATCAGTATGTTTATGTGAATGCATTTCATGCAAACGAATGCAAGACTTTCAGTGCTCAGATCTGCGATGACACCCACAGCATGCAGGTTACTCTGGGCATCATTGCCATGGTTGCCGGTGCAGCAGCTCTCATTCTTTGTTTCATTCCGGAATCGAAGAAAAAAAGTGTTCTCAATTTCTTCGGAATTCTGATCGGAATTTTCGGAATGTTGCTTGGTCTCGCACAGGCTACGCATATATTTGATGTGACAGGTTATTTTTCGCATTCCTGATTGACCCCGGAAAAAGTTTTATCGAAAGCGGAAATATTTCGGTAAAAGGCTGATATTGACCGAAAGTGAGCAAATTATTGAAAGAATTGTTCAAAAATAATAATATGTGATAAGAATATGTCGTTATAAATGAAATATATTTGTGTTGGTCGAATGAAATTCATTTAACAACATGAGAGCATTAACCATCCCCGGAATATTTCTGTTAATGATAAGCCTCGCCTCGGACTTGTACAACAGATTTGTCTATGCTCCCAAAATCAACGCGCTCGAAAATAAATATGATGGTTTAGGCTATCTGGTTCATGACGAGGTTCATAGTGCCCAATTACTCATCAGCAATGTGATTGCTCTGACGGCGGTGGCAGGCATTGTACTTTGCATTATTGCGATCTTTAAAATGAAAAAAAGCTTCGCTGCTGTTGGAATATTATGAGCATTGGGAGCAATTATGTTTGGACTTCTGAACGGATCCGGATTTATTTTTTAGGATTTCAACAAAATTCATTGCATTTATTTTCAATCTGTCTCTTTTTCAGAGATATCACTTTGCCATACTTTGTTAATAACCCGGAAAATACTGTTGAAAATCTGTTGAAAACCTGTTGATATCCGGTTGAAACTGATTTAATAAAATGTGATGAAATCAAGCGAAAACATAGTGTTCAGATGGATATTTCTTATTTTCTTTGACAAATGAAAGTCAGATTTCTCCCCCTCGTTTTTATTTTCATTTTTCTACATCCATTTTCAGCATCTGCCGTAAGCAAAATCCGGCTTATTGAAGACGGTAAAAGCAATTACTGCATCATAACCGGAGCAACAGCCACCCGAAATGATCTGGTGGCCGCTGAAATTCTGCAGAAATATCTTTTCAGGATCAGTGGTGTACTGTTGCCGGTATATGGCGACAATAATCCAAAAGCTAAAAATCCGGCTTTTGTAATCAGCTCCTTTCCGCATGGATACTGTTCTGAACCGGCTCAAATCCTCAAGGAAGACGGTTACTGCATTCAGTCTTCGGACAACAATATTTATATCACCGGTGGAAGTGGCATGGGCGTTATCTATGGCGTTACCGGATTTCTCGAAGATTATCTGGGTGTTCGTATGCTGGCTCCGGGAGCGGAATACATACCTGTGCGAAAGGACATTGTGCTTGATCCCATCAATGACATACAGATTCCGCCAGCCACCATCCGGATTGTCAACGGACCTTTCGCCAATGATACGATGTATAAATATTTCAGAAAGCTGAACACCATCGAAGATCGTTGGCGCGAGCCGGATTGGAGTGGGTATTATGTTCACACTTTCAATAAGCTGGTACCTCCCGAAAAATATTTTGATGCACATCCTGAATATTTTGCATTGGTCAACGGGAAGCGTGTTCCGCACGGACAGCTGTGTCTGAGCAATCCGGCCGTTTTACGGATCACCATTGAAAAGCTTCGCGAAGAAATGGCCGCTCATCCCAATATCCGCTACTGGTCGGTGAGCCAGAACGATAATTACGAATATTGTCAGTGCGAAAAATGTCAGGCCATTGATGCGATGGAAGGATCGCCGGCCGGACTGATGCTTCGATTTGTGAATGCGGTTGCCAGAGAGTTTCCCGATAAAACCATTACAACACTGGCCTACCAGTACACCCGAAAGCCGCCTCTGATCACAATTCCAGACAGCAATGTCATGATTACGCTGTGTTCAATAGAACTCAATCGCACGCATACGATTGCTGAAGATACTGGTGCAGCCTCGTTCCGCGAAGACATGGAAGGGTGGGGAAAAATCAGCAAAAATATCATGTTGTGGGATTACGAAGTGCAGTTTTCCAATTATCTGACGCCCTTTCCGCTTTTTCATACGTTGCAGCCAAACCTGCAATACTTTACAAAAAACAATGTGATTGCCAATTTTCAGCAATGCAATGCACAGCATGGGGTTGAATTTGCCGAGCTGAAAACGTATCTGCTGAGCAAGCTTCTCTGGAATCCTGATGCGGATGAAGATGCAATTATCGATGATTTCGGGCAGCACTATTACGGTCCTGCTGCTCCCTGGATCAGAAAGTATTTTGATTTATTGCATGCCGAATGTAAGCACTATAACCAGTTTCTTGATATTTATGGAAACCCGGTGCAGGCGGTAGACACGTATTTGTCCGATGAAAACCTGAAGAAGTACAACGCATTCTTCGATATGGCCGAAAGTCTTGTCCATGACGATTCAGTGCTGCTTGCACGGGTTCAGATCGCCCGGTTGCCCATCATGTTTTCGGAAATGGAAATTGCCAAAACCGATTTGTTCGGTCCCCGCGGATGGTATGAAAATACTGATGGGAAGTGGGTTTTGAAAGAGCGAATGACAAACTCACTGGAGCGTTTCCGTCAGATCTGCAACCGGAATAGCATTACCCAATTCAACGAAAACGGGCTGACATTCAAAATCTGGTACGTGAACACTGTTAGAAATATTCATGTCAGCACGGAAGGAAATCTTGCTTTTCAGAAACAGGCAACATGTCTGCCAGAGCCAGATCCGAAGTATAAAGCATCAGGTCCGGGCACGCTCACCAACGGCGTAAAAGGAACAGAAGATTACAAAATCAACTGGCTTGGATGGGAAGCAACTGATGTGGAGATAGTGCTCGATCTCGGCTCTGTGACTAATGTTGATACCATTGAAATAAGTACACTTCAATATCCGAAGTCATGGATTCTGCATCCGGTAAGCGTTTCGTGTAGATTGTCGAAGGACGGACAGAAGTATGATGGCCCGCAAACTGTGTATTCATCGGATAATCTGCAAAATGAGCCGATGATGAAATCATTTGTTTTTGTAACAAAAGGAAAGAAAACGCGCTTCATCAAATTCTGTATTACCGGGACCAAATCACTGCCTGACTGGCATGCCTACGCAGGTTTGAAGTCGTGGGTGTTTGTGGATGAAATCGTTGTGAAGTGAAGTAGCAGTTTCAAAAAAGTTCATACATTTGTAATTACTCTGACAAAATGTATATTTATTCAATCTTCTTAATTGAGTAATAGTACTTTAACGATGTTTGATGTTGGAGTAGATACGAGTTTCCAATAGTGAGAGTAACATCCTGCTAACAATAAGCAAGAGTTTATCACGATAACTTTTAAACGGATATTTGAGTAAAAACCGATTGACAACAAAAAATGAAAAAGGGACAGATTTCAAATTTGCTAAGAGGACTTGGATTGTTATATTCGACTGATCGGGTGAGATATTACATTCAGAAATTTAAAAATCGCAAGATTAACAGGGACTTTAAATCAAAGAATCCGGATGTAAAATTACCGCCCGACTATCTGATATACGAATCATTTCAGATAAATTATCAGAAATATTTCACAGATAGTATTGAGACAGCTAAATGGTTGGCAGACTTCTTTAAAAAGCACATTGTTTTAAAGGATAAACGAATACTAGATTGGGGATGTGGGCCAGGTAGAATAATTCGGCATTTGCCAGATGTGATTGGCAATGGATGTGAATATTTTGGCACTGATTATAATGAAAAATCAATTAATTGGTGCTCTCAAAATTTACAAGGCATTCAATTCAATAAAAATTCGTTAGCTGCTCAATTACCTTATGATGATAATTTCATGGACGTGATTTATGGCATCTCAATATTTACCCATCTTTCCGAGCAGTTACATTATGATTGGTACAATGAGTTATTTCGAATATTAAAACCCAATGGGATAATGTTTCTAACGACTCAGGGTGATAATTTTAAAGTTAAACTAACTGATCAGGAGTTGAACAGATATAATGATAACCAATTGGTTGTTAGAGGAAAAGTTAAAGAGGGACATAGGACTTTCTCTGCATTTCAACCGCATGGATTTATGAGGAAACTATTCAGTAATGTCGAGATTTTAGAACATATTGAAACAAAACCAAAGGATGGTAAATGGTTGCCTCAGGATATTTGGATTATTAAGAAAGTCTAGTTTTAAGTACCTTCTTGAGATAGAGTCCGTGATAAATGAACTCCCAATATTTAAACACAGGGTTTACTCGGCAAATTGCAGAGGGTTCGTTTTTCCTTTGCAGCTTATCTTTACGGCTTGTCCCTGACTACAGTCTACTACACTGACCAATAAAATTATTTAGTTCTGAACCGATACACCGTCTGGTTTTTATCGCCGGTTTTGTGAATGATTCCGTCTTCGGTGGCGGTTTGCAGATCGCGGCTGGCAGTGGCGGTTGAGATGTTTCTGAAAAACTGAATATAGTCTCTGCGGGTGAAAATTTCCTGTGTGTAACCATTGCGGAATGCAGTTATGCGGTCATCGGCCGAAATGACCGGCGGGCGCTGTTGCAGAAGCTTTCCGAGTGCCTCATCGATCAGTCCGAGCATGAATTCAATAAACAAAGTTGATTTCCCCGATCGCGTGCAGCGCGACAGTACATCGTGCAGAGGCTGCTTTTGAGCGAGCATGAGCGATTCGAGTGCCAGCGAACCGAATACCGGATTGTATTCGTTCAGCAGCACCTTGAGCCAGAGCCGCGCCAGGCGGCCGTTGCCCTGATCGAACGGATGTATGAATGATATTTAATAATAAAAAACACAGCTTCGCACCAACAGCAGGTCGCGGCTGGTCTTCACGTACGAAAACAGATTTTCGAGCAATGATTCCAGTTGTTTCGGATCGGGAGCTGTCTGAATTTTTTTACGATATAGTTTTATTCCAACCACGTCAGTACGCAGCTCTCCGGCGGTTTCACTCAGTCCTTCCATCAGGGTGCGGTGTGCGGCACAGAATGACGAGTAGCTGTACGGGTGCCATTGTCCGATCTTCTCATAAGCCAGGGAAGCGTTTCTAATTTCGATTGTTTCAGTGTTGATATTGTCCGGAAAACTCTCCGACAACGCGCTTCCCATCTGCGCTCTGTTCAGATTGTTACCATCGAGCAGAAGACTCGAAATAATGCTCTCGCGCTGATTCTTCTGGTGAACATCTGTGGGAATTTTGTTGAGAAACAGCGCATTGATGGCGCCGGACTTTTCTGACACCGAAGCCACAAGTTCGAGCATCCGTGCGGTGATGGTGAATGAGGGGGCCGTGAATGATTTCATCTGATAATATCATTTGATAGTATCAAAGGTACAAAAATTTTGAATCTGCGAAACTTTGGATTTTTCGAATGTTAATTTAATTTTATTAATAAATTTGCCCGGGCTGTAATCAATAATTCTTATTTCAGCAAAATATCATGAGGGCATTCACCGGCAGACATATATTTTCAAAACCAGAAAGCAATATAAAGTCAGTCAAGTTGATTCCGGATCATATACGATTGATTTTCAGATTATATATTTTAGCATTAGCTGCGTTTACCATTTTCAGAGGCTTGTTCTTTTTTGCCGGAATGTCTCACGTTCAAAGCGAAACAACATTCGGTAACATCATCACTGCTTTTCTGATTGGGCTGAGGTTTGACATAGTTATATCAGGATATCTGCTGATTCTTCCGTTTCTGATTATCAGTGCTGCTTCGTTTTTTAAAAAGCAGAGAATTGCAGCTGCCATTGTATTCTGGCTGGTGTTTATATTATTTACAATTGCATTTCTTGTTTGCGCCATTGATATTCCGTTCTTCCGGCAGTTTTTTATGCGAATGAATGTAACAGCTTTTTTGTGGGTTGATAATCCTTCGTTTGTTTTCAGAATGATTGTTGAGGAACCCAAATACTGGTTAATTGCAGTTCCTGCTGTGCTCATTGTGTGGTTGTTTTACCGGATTCTCCGGAAAATATTCAAGAAATTTCAGAGCCGGGCTTCGCGTGTAAATCCGTTATTAAATATTGTGGTGTCGATTTTTTGTCTATTGTTAATGTTGATTGGCATCAGAGGCCGGGTGGAAATTAAATCGCCTATTCGCGTAGGAACCGCGTATTTCTGCAACGATTCGTTTATCAATCAAATGGGTCTTAATCCGAATTTCACCTTGCTGATAAGCTGGTTTGAGCTGCAGAATGACCGTAACAAAGGAATCATGCTGATGAACGATGAACTGGCGCTGAGTAATGTTCAGAAATATCTGGGTATTCAATCAGTCAATGCAGAATTCCCAATCGGAAGGATGAGAAATATCAATGACAGTGATTCTGCACAAAAGCTCAATGTTGTAATTGTGATGATGGAAAGTATGAGCGCAGAAAAGATGGGCAGACATGGCAATCCGAATCATCTGACCCCGTTTCTCGACAGTCTGTGTGGCCAGGGATACTACTTTGAAAATGCATACACTGCAGGTATTCACACCTATAACGGAATTTACGGCACTTTGTTTTCGTACCCTTCTCTTAACCGGCAGCATCCGATGAAAAACTGCTCAATGCCAAAGTATCATGGCATTTATTCCACATTACGCAAAAACGGATATTCCACTTTGTTTTTCACAACTCATGATGCGCAGTTCGACAACATGGAAGGATTTATGAAAGCCAATGATTGTGAACGGGTTGTTTCTGACGCAGATTATCCGTCAGAAGAAATCAAAACCACACTGGGCGTTCCCGATGATTTCATGTTCCGATATTCGGTTCCGATATTGAATGACTATGCTGCAAAAGGGAAACCGTTTATTGCAACGCTCATGACATCAAGCGACCACGGGCCTTATTATGTTCCGGATTATTTTCAACCGAAATCTGACGATGACAGGAATGCCGTGATTGAATATGCAGATTATTCATTATCTGTGTTTCTGAAGGAGGCCAGAAAACAGAGTTGGTTTAAAAATACGCTTTTTGTGTTCATAGCTGACCATGGTGCTATTGGTTATTGCGTTTACGATATGCAGCTAAGTTATCATCACACTCCATTGCTGTTTTATTGTCCGGCAGTAATAAAGAAACCGGAAACATACTCATGCATGGCAGGCCAGATCGACGTTTTTCCAACTATTATGGGTATTCTTAAAATTCCGTATTTAAACAATACGTTCGGAATTGATTTACTCAGTGAATCCCGCCCCTGCATTTATTTTTGTGCCGACGATAAATATGGTGCCGTTAATCAGAACTGGTTTCTGATTGGAAGAAAAGATGGCCGCACATCGCTATACAAGTACAGAAGTCTGGATATGAATGATTACGCTCAGAACTATCCGGATACGCTCAAAGAACTTGATTTATTTGCACGTTCAAATATGCAGGCTTGTCAGTACATTCTTTCCTGCAGAAAACAGTGATGATTGTTATTGATTTTTCTTGAGTAATGATCGCATGATACTGTCCCAAAAAGCGAGTAATGCTTGCTTTCAGGAAAACATATATACATACCAGGCAAAAAACTCCCTGAAAAGGGAAAACAGGTCGCGCAATTCGAAAATGCGTATTTTGCTTCTATATACTATCAATCACTATCAACCGACAAAACAAAATATCAACAAAACAGTAGCCTCTATCTGACTGT
>CAZJOL010000076.1:0-5983 GCA_964547605.1 uncultured Bacteroidaceae bacterium
ACTCATGATTATTTCAACGCCATTTGTTTTGTGGATGCCTCGACGGGTTATTTGAGTGCCGACGGAACTGTTTTTAAAACATCTGATGGTGGTACAAACTGGCTGCAGTGCTATAACCCGAACAACGATTATCTGTATTCCATTTATGCTGATGCAACAGGTCGTGTGTTTGCGGGTAACGAGCGGGGTCGGCTGTATCGCTCTGTTGATGCCGGAAACACGTGGAATGATCTGACCACCGATCGGATGACTCAAGCGGTAAGATTAAATGCCGTTGCGTTTTTCAACGATCAGACCGGTGTTGTGGCTGGATCGAATGGTGTTTTATTCAGAACCGAAAACGCAGGTCTTGCCTGGGACAGCATTCCGGCAGGAACTTTTCAGGAAATTTACGATATTGAATTGTCAGGCAGCACTGAAGCTTTTGCCTGTGCGGGTGGTGGGAAAATTCTGCATACAGCTGATGCCGGTGAAACCTGGACATCCATTGTTTCCGGAACAACCAATATTCTGTACAGCATAAAAAAAATAGACGCTTCATTCGCGGTTGCCTGTGGATGGGCTGGCACTGTTCTGACAAGCGCCGATGGCGGATCAACGTGGACCGTCATCAGCACCGGGTTTACAACAGGATTGTACGATATTGATTTTTATAAGGGCAGCACTGGACTTTGTGTTGGACAAAGCGGAAAAATTTACCGGAGTACCGATGGCGGACAAACCTGGGCTGCTATTACATCAGGTACCAGTCAATACCTGAATGCAGTGTGCTTTGTTGACAGTTTGCATGTGGTTGCCGGCACCAATACGCAGGGATTGCTCTATTCATCCGATGGAGGTCTAACCTGGTCAGATCCTGCCACAAACGTGGATATGGGCATTACGCAATTGTATTGTCCTTCGGTTGATACGGTTTTTGCATGTGGGATGGAGGGATTGATGGCCTATTCCACCGACAGGGGACTCAACTGGACGGACATGGATCATACAACTTACTGGCTGTTGAATGATATTTCAAAAACGCCTTCCGGCAATATGTATGCGGTTGGTTATAATAGTGTCCTATTGTTTCGTGGTGAGATGCAAAGTGTCGGATTTGAAAACTTTGTTGAAAAGGCCGATCTCACATTGCATGTTTATCCGAATCCGGCTGTTGATTATATATACATTGAAAACGGGCCTCAGGAATGGTATATCATTTTTGATGAGCATGGACGAATGATTCAGTCGGGGAATGTATTTGAAAAAGCAATCGATATTCGTTCGCTCGCGCCGGGAAATTATTTTATTCAATGTTCGTCGTCGGAGTCTGTACAAACCGGGCGTTTTATAAAGATGTGATTTGGTTCTTTCAATTTCCGGCCGGAGTCTTTTGTGTATGCAGAAGATTCCGGTTTTTATTTTTCCGGACTGTTAAATTTGTGCGTTGGTTTTACATTTATGTTACATTTGCCAAATAGATGCTGATTTCGCAATGAAAAAGCCGAGGTTTATTATTTACTGTTTATTAGGACTGTCGTTTTTGTTGCCGTTGGTTTCGACTGCTCAGAAATCGGTTTCACCTGATTCGCTGTTGTCGATGGCTGCAGCTGAGCGCAGAAACGGTGCCTATGATAATGCACTGTAGCTCGATTTATTGTCTCTTTCAAAAGCAAAGCAGATAAACAACCTCCCGGCTCTGGCTGCTGCAAACAATGGTATTGCAACAGATTATATGCGCATTGGTGATATAAAAAAATCGCGTACCTATTATGAGCAGGCTTTGATAATATACGGGCAATTGCGCGACAGTATTAATATTGGCGATCAACACTATAAAATCGGAGTGCTTGATGTTGATGAAGGCCGGATGGATGAAGCGCGCATCAGGTTTTACACTGCTGTAAAAATCTTTGAATGCAGGAATAATTATCCCGGATTGGCCGATGTGTACAACGGTTATGCTGCCATGTTTTACAATTTGCAGAATCTTGATTCTGTTGCGTGGTACGCCGAGAAATCGCTCCATTACTATCGCCTGGCTGGAAATACCGATGCAGAATCGTTTATGTACATCAACCTGGGGGCACTGTTCAATTCTCAGAAAAATCATCTCAAAGCCATTCAATATGTCAGGCGCGGTATTGACTTGGCCGACAGCAGCGGACTCATCAATCAGATGAGGCAGGGATACAAGAGCCTGAGTGAAACGTATGCGATGATTGGTGATTGGAAACAGGCTTATGACAACCAGTTGCTGTATGTCCGGTACAACGATTCCATTTTCAACCAGCAGAAAAACGAAGCCATGGTGAAGTATGAAGCGCTTTATCAGACTTCGGAAAAAGAACGTAAGATACAGGAACAGAAAACCGATTTGCTTTCAAAGGAAAACAGGATCAAATCCATCCAGAATGCCAGAAACATTCTTATGCTTCTTTTTGTTGTTGCGTTGATTGTCGCATTATTCTTCGTTTACAGGTATATAACACGTAAAAAAATCAACCGGCTGCTGGATGAAAAAAACAAACAGCTGGAGGAAATCAATACTTTCAAAGACCGCATTTTTGCTATTATTTCGCATGATCTGCGTTCGCCGGTGACTTCTTTCAGCCGTATTACTTCTGCGTTGAATAGCTCTATTGACCAGCTTTCGCATCAGGATTTAAAAAAATATCTGAGTGATATTGAATCCGCCGCATCCGAACTGCAAAATATGCTCCGCGGCATGCTTCACTGGTCTCTGACTCAGCAAAGCGGAGCAAGCGTAATCACAGAACCGGTGCTGCTTTCGGAATGTTTGAACGATGTCGTTTCGGATTGCCGCAGCGCAATGAATGAAAAACAAATCCGGCTTAGTCATCAGATTCCTGATGAACTGCGCGTGATGGCCGATCGGAGTTTATTGCACATTGTGATTCGCAATGTGCTTTCAAACGCAGTGAAATTCAGCAAACCAGGAGATGAAGTTGCAATTTTGACGACAGTAGATATGCAATTATGCTTTGTGGATATTTGTGATCAGGGTCCGGGTGTTCCTGATGATGTATCCATGAGACTCTTTGCAAAAATGGCTCCTGATGCTCCTTCCAAAGGTGGCGGATTTGGATTGTTCATTTCGTCCGAGTTGTTGAAAAAGCTGAATGGAGAGATAGAACTGAAATCAACTTCGGCCAATGGCAGTATTTTCAGAATTACATTACCCTTAGCAAATTGAAGTGTATGAAAATTAGAATCGCCATTGCCGATGATCATACTATCGTAAGGGATGGAGTCCGACTCATGTGCCTCACCGACGAAGCACTGGAACTTGTTTTTGAGTCGGCTACCGTTGATGGGTTTCTCAAACTGATGGAGAAGAACCCGTTTGATGTCGCTGTTATTGATATACAGTTTCCTGATGGTTCAGGCCTTGATCTTGCTGAAAAAATCCTTCATAAATGTCCGGATGCACGCCTTCTGGTTTTTTCGGGCTTGATGGATGAAGACACGGTTTTGAAAGCAATTTCAAAAGGAGTTTACGGCTACGTTTCAAAAGATGCTTCCATGGCCGATTTGCGAAATGCGATTTCATCAGTTGCATCTTACGAGCAGTTTTTCAGTATGAGTATTGGGCAAATTCTGTATAAAAGCTATGTCAAAAAACAACAGCAGGGTGTTCGTACAGGCAGTATAAATGCGGCTTTGAGTGATCGGGAAACTGAAGTACTCAAGGGCTTTGCCGAAGGAAATAGTTATAAGGAAATTGCCGAAAAACTTTTTATCAGTCCACGCACGGTTGAAACGCATAAGGGAAATATCATGAAAAAGCTCGACATGCATTCACTGGCCGATATGATCCGTTATGCGATAAAAGAAAAAATAATCAACCTTTAAGCCTGACTGACATTATCTTTTAATGCTCCATTCTTTTTTTGAAGTGATATTCACAAAAAGCGGATTGGTTGTTTTCATTTTAGAGAAAACAATTCGTGTTGGTAAACCGGATGCGTTTTTCTCAAAATAATATTTACTCAGCGATGGCGCCAGCATCAAATCTACAGGAGGCAGATCAGCTGTGGCCGGTGGCATTTTGCGCTCGTTCCAGGCAAGCATGCGAAATTGATTCCAGCCGATGAATTTCTCATGGCGGAAAACCATTTTGTCGTTGAACATTTCGCCGGCATTGATAGTATGGAGCGAATTTCTGTCAGCAAATCTGGTTAGTCTGGTTTTTAGATAATCCGACATCGCAAAGGTATCCGAAGGCAACATAATATAAACACTGTTGTCCTGCTTTATTCCAACAATGTATTCACTGCCGTCTTTAATGAAAAATGCCTCCTGATTTTTTTCAATTCCTCTTTTGAAATTCCACTCAAACAATGTGGCAGCAATGGCCAGAAGCAGCATTGGATAAATCAGTCTGATTTTTTTTCGGTAAAACATGGCGTATCCCAAGGCAATGATTATTACAAGAATCACAGCCGGCCATGCGGAAATATATATGTTGCTGATGACAGATCCGGGCAATGATTCAATTGTAATCACAATAAAATTCATGGCTTTTGTCAGCCAGATTGTTCCAAAGGAAACAGCCACATTCACAAATGGAATCCATGAAAGCAATACGGCAGCCATTCCTGCGTAGAGAACGAGACTTGACAGTGGAACAACAATCATATTTGAGATGAGAAAATATACCGGAAACTGCCCGAAATAGTAAAGGATAAACGGCAGTGTAATCAACTGCGCTGCCATTGAAACGCAGGCCAGCTGCCAGATTTTGTCGAGCCACTTATTGCGGATATGCCACAGATTGTACAGCGGCCTTTGAAACAACAGGATCCCTAGAACGGCCACAAACGAAAGCTGAAAGCCGATTTCGCCAAGACTGCCCGGATTGAAAACGAGCAGTAAAAATGCTGCCGCAGCCAGACTGTTGTATGGACTGATATTCCTTTGCATGGCTGTGCCGGCCACTACAAAGCTGATCATTACGGCAGAACGAAGCACCGACGCCGACAGTCCTGTGAGAAATGCATAGAACCAGATGAGCGAAAGGACCAGTAAAACGTTCAGCCACTTTCTTTTTTTGAACCATCCGAAAAGACCTACAAATGCGGTGATCATGATGTATATCACACCCACATGCAAACCTGAAACTGACATGATATGAATGACGCCGGCTTTGCTGTAGGCGTTCATCATGTCGGCGCTTATGTCGGCTCTGTATCCGGTCAGCATGGCTGCAACAACCCCTGATTCATCGTTATCGCCGAGCTGATCCTGCAGGATTCCAACCATTTTATCGCGCACTGAAAGCGCAAATGTCATTACCGCATTTCCCTGTTTTTTTTCGAGCAGGGTATAATGGTCATCGCGAATGTATGTCTGATGAAAAATGTTTTTGTCGGCGAGATATTTTTTGTAGTTGAAATCGGAATTGAACAATGGATTCTGTACTTCGTTGAGATAACATTTTACTGCGATGACATCGCCGAATGCCAGTGTGGGAGCGGTGTCCGAATTTGCAATATACAGAAGTATTTTTCCGCTGCACCGTGTCCACCCCGAATCGTTTCTGACAGCAAGGGCAGCAGCAGTTGTTTTCATATTGCTGTTCTTCTGCTCAACAGTGTTGTCGATTTTCAATATGAGTTCGACCGGTTGATTTTTTGGCAGGTTCCCGATAAAATCTTTATGGTTCCTTATGTCGCTGTAATGCGCAGTCAGCCATCCGAAAGACAGAATGCAATAAATGATTACGGCACCCTGCAGAAATCTTGTTTTATAGGTATTCAGCGACTTGAAAATAAAAATCCATGCTGCAGAAGCCAGCAGCAAAGCCAGTAACGACGGCAGGATCCACGATTGGCCAGCAATGTCCCATCCGCTTCGGTAAATAAGCAAGCCGGCAATAAATGGAATTAATATCCTGACAAAGGGCGCTTTGGACCAGGAATTCATGATTTATCTATTCTTTTTCCGACAATGAATCAATGGTAGTAATTTCGGTACCAAG